>NZ_CAJPJE010000003.1:0-89055 GCF_905369875.1 Actinomyces sp. ICM47 | reverse complement strand
GCTGGTGACCCTGCGGCTGACGACGCTCAGCCGGGCGGCCTGGCCGCCATGCGCGACGAGAGCGCGAGCGATGCGGCGGATGAAAAGATCTTCAACTGGGGTGCAGAAACTATACACGCGCGCGAGGCCGGGGCGGTCTCCGTGGAGCGCGCGCCGGTCACGGTCGCCGTCGTTGACTCGGGCGTTGAAGACACGCACCCGGATCTGGCGGGCCGCGTGGATACTGAGCGTTCGGTGAAGTGTTCGGTCAACGGTGTGGCGACGCAGGACTTCTACGGCTGGCGCGACGAGTTTTACCACGGCACGCACGTCGCCGGCATCATTGCGGCGAACCACAACGATATCGGCATCGACGGCATCGCCCCCGAGGCGACCATCGTGGCGATTCAGGCTACGAACGACAATCGCCTCATTTACCCCGAGTACGTGACGTGCGCGTTTATGTGGGCGGCCAGCCACGGTGTGGACATTGTGAACAACTCGTATTCGATGGATCCGTGGGTCTACTGGAGTCCGACCGATCCCGAGCAGGCGGCGGGCCTGGAGGCCGCGACCCGTTCCATCAAGTACGCGCAGGGCAAGGGACTGGCCGTTATCGCGGCCGCCGGTAACGAGGGGGTGAGCATCGACAACCCGACGATTGACAACGGTTCCCCGACGGACGCGCTTGCTCCGACGAAGGGCCGGAGCGTCGAGGGCGGCATCCGCGTGCCCTCCATGCTCGACGGCGTCGCGCAGGTGAGCGCGGTCGCTCAGGCGTACAACGTAAAACCCGGCCTGTCGCTGGCGCGCGCGGATTTTTCGAACTATGGCACGACCATCGACTTTGCGGCCCCGGGCGACCAGATTTACTCGACCGCGCCGCTGCTGTTCTACGTGAGCGGCTACGCGGTTGCCGACGGCACGTCGATGGCGACCCCGCACGTCGCGGGCGTTACCGCGCTGCTTCAGTCGGTGCACCCGGAGTACACGGGTGAGCAGATCATTGACCTGATGAAGAAGCAGGCGGCGGGCCACTACGGCGAGCTCAACGCCCCGTGGGACGGCAAGGAGTACCGCGGCGCGGGCCTGCCCGACGCGCTGGACGCGGTCCTGAAGGACCAGCCCACTCCCGTGATTGGTCAGATCGAATACTCGACCGACGGCGCGCAGTGGGCACCGCTGGACGGTCAGGAGCTCTCCGGTTCTCTCTCCGTGCGCGCGACGGTGAGCGGTGCCGTGACGTCGGCGCGTCTGCTCGTGGGCGGCCAGGAGGTCGCGGCCGGCACGCCTGCGGGCGGCGTCGTGACGCTTCAGGCTGACGGCGTGGATGTCTCCTCCCTCTCCGGTGCACAGTCCGTGACGGTCGAGGCCTCGGGTCGCAACTCGGATCCGCGCGCCGACGATGACGCGAGCGCGTCGGCACCGTTCACGGTTGTGGGCGGCGACGATCCGAACGAGGCCGTGGCCGGCGAGTGGACATCCGATGCGATCGGCTGGTGGTGGCGCAAGGCCGACGGCACCTACCCGGTCTCCGAGGCGCTGCGCATTAACGGCGAGGTCTACCGCTTTGACGCGCGCGGCTACATGGTGACCGGCTGGGCGAATCAGGGCGGTCAGTGGTTCTATTACGGCGCGTCCGGCGCTCAGGCATCGGGCTGGGCGAACGTGGGCGGCACCTGGTACTACCTGGATCCTGCGACGGGCGCGATGCGCACGGGCTGGCTGGAGCTGGATGGAGTGTGGTTCCGCCTGGACCCTGCGACGGGTGCGATGCGCACGGGCTGGCTGAAGGAAGGGTCGGCCTGGTACTACCTGCAGCCCTCGGGCGCGATGGCGACTGGCTGGGTGAAGGAGGACGCGTCCTGGTACTACCTGGATGAGACCGGCGTCATGGTAACGGGCGACCGCGTGATCGACGGAGTTGCATACTCCTTCGATTCGTCTGGCCGCATGCGGTAGCCGCCACCTCGGCACCCCGGGCAGGGCCACGCCCGGGGAGTGCCGACAGCGGCCTGGGAGGGGTCGCGCACGCGCGCGGCCCCTCCCGCTGTCACGGTCGAATTTTCTCCGGTGTTGCCCGATGTTAAGTGGTATGAATTGTCGGACATGTCAAACTCTAGGATGATGGTGATCACGTGTGCACGGTGTCGTGCGCGCGACACTCACAACCGAAATGAGGAACCATGCGCCGCAACGCTGCACGCATCGGGATCGTCGCCGCTCTCACCCTGTCGATGGGCGTCGCGACGGCGACAGCCCCACCAGCCCGAGCCGATGACCCAACCTCTCTGATTGCCCCCGCTCGAGCGAGCGCGGGCCTTATGAACTACGCGATTAACCTGAGCCCGGGTGCCGCTCCCGCCGACCTGGAACGCGCACTCGCCATGGTCCCCTCTGCGGGCGGTGTTGCCCTGGCCTCGTACCCGCAGATCGGCACGTTCTTCGCACAGAGTGAGTCGGCCTCGTTCGCTCCGGACATGGCCGAGGCATTGGCGGGGTCCGGGAACACGGTGCACTCGATTGGCCCGACCCGCGTGGCCGCCGTGCCCGAGGTGGAGCGTGTCAAGGCTCCCGCGCTCGGGGAGAAGCCCGACCCTGCGCCCGTTCCGGCACCCGAACCCACACCCGACCCAGCGCAGTCCGGGGACGGCACCGGCCAGAGCGGTGCGCAGTCGGGCGCGCAGTCTGGCGGTGTGCAGAGCGCTCGCGGACGGGCGCTGAGCGAGGCTGACGGGACCGAGGAGATCTCGAACTGGGGAGCCGCGGCCATGAGCGTGGCCGAGGCGGCGGGCGTGCCCGTCGCGCACGCGCCCGTGACCGTCGGCATCATCGATACGGGCATCGACGACATGCACCCGGACTTGGTCGGGCGCGTGGACCAGACGCGCTCCGTGTCGTGCGCGTCTAACGGCGTCGCCTCCCAGGAGTACGGGGGTTGGCGTGACGACTACTTCCACGGCACGCACGTCGCCGGCATTATCGCGGCGAACCACAACGGGATCGGCATCGACGGCGTTGCGCCGTATACGACCCTTGTGTCGATCAAGGCCGCCAACTCCGAGCAGCTCATCTACCCCGAATACGTGACGTGTGCATTCATGTGGGCGGCCAGCCACGGCGTGGACATCGTCAACAACTCGTACTCGATGGACCCGTGGATGTACTGGAGCTCGACCGACCCCGAGCAGGCCGCAGGCCTGGAGGCCGCGACCCGTGCCATCACCTACGCGCAGAGCAAGGGACTGGCCGTCATCGCCTCGGCCGGCAACGAGGGCGCGGACAATGATCATCCGACGACCGATTCCGGCTCGCCGACCGACATGGGCGCGCCCATCAAGGACCGTTCGGTCGCAGGATCCATCCGCGTTCCCGGCCAGGTGGCGGGGGTCAGCCAGGTGAGCGCTCTCACGCGCGTCGACGAGGAGACCAAGCCCGAGTGGACGACCCTCGCGCGCGCGGACTTCTCCAACTACGGCACCACCATTGACTTCGCGGCACCCGGCGACGGCATCTACTCCACCGTCCCAACCGCCCAGTACCCCAGCGGATACGCCAAGACGAGCGGCACCTCCATGGCGGCCCCGCACATCACGGGCATCGCCGCGCTCATCAAGGCCACGCACCCCGCGTTCACGGGAACCCAGATCATCGACCTCATGCGCAAGCAGGCGGCCATCGACTACACGCGCCTGGAGGTGCCCGCCGACGGCAAGGAATACCGCGGCTACGGCTTCATCAACGCGCTGACTACCATGCGCCGCGACCAGATGCAGCCGACCGTCACGACCCTCGAATACCGGATCGGCAAGGGTGAATGGAAGAGCCTCGACGGCGCGACCCTGCCCGCAGGCCCCGTCACCTTCTACGCGGCCGCCGCCTCGCCGATCAGCCACCTGCACATGGATGTGGCGTCCCTGACCGGCGTCGACCGCGACGGCTCCGGCAAATACGGCGACCCCGAGCTGAGCGTGTCCGCGGAGAACGTAGACCTCTCCTCCCTCCTGCCCGACGGCACGGACTCGGTTACCGCCCGCGTCCAAGTCAGCGCCGCAGGCATCAACTTCGACCGCCAAGCCGACGACGACACGGGCCGCGAAGCGACCTTCACGGTCTCGCGCGACCCCGCCGTCGTGCCCCAGCCCGCGCCCGACCCGGGCACCGGCGAAGCCCCCGCGCCCGGCGAAGCAACGGCCGGAATCACCGCCCCCGCGCGAGCCAACGAACAACTGCCCGCCAACTACGCGGTGAACCTCCCCGCGGGCACGGACAAGGCCACCTTCGAGCGAGCCGCAGCCCAAGCCTCGTTCAAGGGAGGACTGGTCCTGGCGCGCTACCCGCAGTTCTCCACCTTCTTCGTCCAATCCGCCTCCCCGACGTTCTCACCCGACCTGGGCGCGGCGCTCATCAAGGAAGGCATCAGCTACGACTCCATCGGCCCCACCCGCCAGGCACCCGTCGGCGGCAACGAGGCAGTGGTCCCCATCGACTACACGACCCGCGTGCGAGCCGATGCGGCGCTCGCGGCCGCGCCGAAGTCCGACGCCGTGCAGAGCAAGGGAACCCAGAGCGAGGACGAGGCCGGGGTGACGCCCGACCCGCAGACCTCCAACGGGTGGCACCTCCAAGCCCTGCACGCCCTTGAGGCCCAGGACGTCGACGTCATGCGCGCCCCCGTGACCGTGGGCATCATGGATCAGTCCGTCGACGACACCGTGCCGGACCTGGCCGGGCAGGTGGACCACGCCAAGTCCGTGGCCTGCAACGTCAACGGCATCCCCAACCAGGATCCGGCGGCGTGGCGCTGGGACGACGCGACACACGGCACGCACGTGGCCGGGTCGATTGCCGCCAAGCATGACGGCGTGGGCGTGGACGGCGTGAACCCGACGCTGCGCATCGCCGCGATTAATGTGGCGTCGCGTAACGGCGGCTACTTCTACCCCGAATACATTGCGTGCGGCTTCGTGTGGGCCGCCGAGCACGGCATTTCGGTGACGAACGGCTCCTACTACGTCAACCCGTGGAAGTACTGGATGCCGAATGATCCCGAGCAGGCCGCCGGCCTGGAAGCCGTCCAGCGTGCCGCCGACTACGCGACGTCGAAGGACGTCATTAACGTGGTGGCCGCAGGTAACTGGACGACGGACCTGGATAACCCGCCCGCGACCGACGACTCGTCGCCGGGCGACACGTGGGGCGCGTTCGAGCGTGGCGTGACGGGCGGCGTCTACATGCCGTCGATGATGCGCGGCACCCTCGCGATCTCCGCGCTGCAGCTGCCCGAGGGCGCGGACCTCGCCACGGGCGTGCTGGAGCCGACGTCCTGGTCGAACTGGGGTGCCACGACGATTGATTTCGCGGCACCCGGCGCGAAGATCTACGCGCCGCTGACGAGCTGGTACGGCAAGGCCTACGGGAACCTGTACGGCACGTCGCAGGCCTCGCCGCTGGCCGCGGCCGTCCTCGCGACGTTGCGCCAGGTGCATCCGGAGATGAGTGCTTCGGAGATTGTCGCTGTGGCGACGAAGCAGGCGTCCGCACCCGAGAACTGGTCGCGCCTGGCCGCGCCCGCGGAGGGCCGCGAGTACCGGGGCGCGGGCTTGCCCAACGCGCTCGATGCCGTGCTCAAGGATCAGACTGCTCCGGTGATTGGCGCGGTCGAGTATTCGACCGACGGGGTGGCGTGGAAGCCGCTGGCAGGGGAGACCCTCGCCGGGCGCGTCTCCGTGCGCGCCACCGTGACCGGGCCGGTGACTAGCGCTCGGCTGCTGCTCGGCGACCGCGAGATCGCGACCGGCGTCGGCGACGGCTCGTTCGATGGGACCGGCGTGACGATTCAGGCCGACGGCGTGGACGTCTCGCACCCGGCGGGCACGGGACGCTTCTCCGGCGCAGCCACGGTCACGGTCGAAGCCTCCGGGCGCAACTTCGATCCGCGCGCCGACGACGACGCGACCGCGCAGGTTCCCTTTACGGTCAGTACCGACCACGTGGGTCCCGACGAGGCCCGGGCTGGGCGCTGGGTGTCCGGCACCTTCGGCTGGTGGTGGCGCTACGAGGACGGGAACTACCCGACCTCCACGCAGCTGCGCATCGACGGGGCGATCTACCGCTTCAACGCGCGAGGATACATGGTGACCGGATGGGTGTACGAGGACGGTCAGTGGTACTACTACGGCGCGTCGGGCGGTCAGTCCGCCGGATGGGTTCGCGTGCACGGCACGTGGTACTACCTGGATCCCCTCACCGGCGCGATGGCGAGCGGCTGGACCAAGGTGCAGGGCACCTGGTACTACCTCTCCTCATCCGGCGCGATGCGCACCGGATGGGTGCGCGACGGGTCCGCGTGGTACTACCTGACCTCATCGGGTGCCCTGGCCACCGGCTGGCAGCGCGTGGGATCCTCCTGGTACTACCTGTCACCCGACGGCGGCGCGATGGCCACCGGGTGGCTGCGCGACGGTGATGCCTGGTACTACCTGACGTCCTCCGGCGTGATGACGACGGGTAGCCGATGGATCGACGGCACGCGCTACGCCTTCGATGGCGAGGGGAGGCTGATGCCATAGGCGTCTGTCTGGCCCGGCTCGCGTGGCTTCTCCTGCCTGCGCGGAGGTTGAGGCTGATCACGCGCTGTCGGGACTGACCTGCCTGAATCGGCTATTCCGGCTGATCCAGCGACAGGAGCTGTCGCGGCTCTTGCGGCGGTTGCTGCTCTTGAGGCTGCTGCGGCTGGGACGGGACGGGGCCGCGCACCATTCTGGTGCGCGGCCCCGCGTTGTTTCACGGGAATCATGCGTGAAACAAGTGGGTGAGGGCGGGGTGCGTTGCTGGAGAACCCTGCTCGATGCGTTGGGCGTGGGCGATGCATGGGACGTGAATGATGCTCTGCGCGTGGGCGACGCTCTAGACATTGCTTGTGATGGGCGCTCACTGTTGGTGTGCACTTGGGGTGCCGATGCCTCGCACGCGAACCCGCTTATCGGAGCCTGGGCCTCCTAATCCGTACGCGAACCCGCTTATCGGAGCCTGGGCCTCCTGATCCGCACGTAAACCCGCTTATCGGAGCCTGGGCGAGTCTGCCCACGTGCAGAACAGCGGGTTGACGTGCGGACAAGCGGGTTAGTGCTCCGGATAGCGGGTTCCCGTGCGTGAGCGAATCCGTTGCGGGATAGACCGCACGCTGACTTCGCGCTCAGGGACAGCGCCCACGGGAGGCGGAAGGCATCGCAGGCGGCACAAAAGGTGGGGACCGCGCACCCGAGACGTGCGCGGCCCCGCCAGCAAGAACCGCCCCGTAGAACGGTAAGAACCGCCCCACAGAACGGTTCCCAAAAAAGAAACTTATCGGCTATCCGCAGCGACGAACCCCGCTTCCTGCGGCGTCGTGCCGAGGCGCGCGGCGATGAGTTCCTTGTCTTCGTCGGACGCGAGGTCACGGACCCACGAGGTGTAGGTGGCCTCGTCGGCGTGGACCTCCTGGGTGAAGGGGTTGCGCCGCTTCGTGACGATGACCCGGACGTGCGCGACGAACATCCACACGTTCGCGATGAGCGCGGCCGCCGAGACGATGAGCAGCGCCCAGGGGTTGTGGGAGCTGCGGTGGGCGAACATCGAGTCGTGCATGAAGTGCGGGAAGGTGAGCACGACCGCTGACCAGAACGTGAGCGTGTACGCGCGGTACTGGATCCACGCGCCTCGGCCGAGCTTCATGAGCGCGGGGATCGTGCACGCCGCCAGCAGCGCCACGCCCGAGTACCATGCGCGGTCCGCCAGGCAGTTGTACACGTACGCGAAGTTCCACAGGTCGTAGGCGATGATCCACCCGATTGTCAGGTCGCCCCAGACGAGGGCACGCTCCTTGCCTGTGGACACAAAGATCCCGACCCAGCCGGAGATAGCCAGCAGGTTGAGGATCCCGGCGATGCCGTTCATGATGTTCCATGGCCCGCCCCACGTGACCATCCCCTGCGAGGGGTCCACCCCGTGAATCCCGTAGCACTGGAAGTCGCGCACCACGGCCTCGGCGATGTTCACCGCGAGGATGATGGGTGGGATGAGCAGGTACCAGCGGTTGTGCCGCAGCCTTGGGAATACTTGGAGGGCGACGAGGCAGAGGGAGCCCGCCAGCGCCGAGTACTGTTTCACGATGGGGAACCAGCCCGCCGAGGCCGTCCCTGCCGTCGAGTGCGGCCACCAGAAGATGGTCAGGGCGACCGGTATCGCCACGAAGAGCGCGATGACGACCCACATGTTGCGCTGTGCGAGCCACGCCGCGCCCGCGAGCAGCGCGATGACGACGAGGAGCATCGCGTAGTCCCACCACTGGCCGACCTCGAAGAAGAACAGCGTCGGGTAGTCCGGGGGAGTGATGCCGCCCATCAGCGTTGTTCCTTGCCCCAGTTCGGCAGGTAGCTGCGCTCCATCTTTTGGCGGATCTGTTCCTCCCAGGAGAAGACGGGCTCGCGCCAGCCGTCGAAGTAGGAGGCGTCGATTTCGGAGGCCCACGGGCTGTCTGCCCCGGTCGGCGGCCAGGAGGGGTCGTCGGTGATGGGCGGGCGGATTTCGGCGACGGCGGGGGCGGACCGGCCGTAGCGGAACCACTGGGTGTAGGTCTCCTCGAAGAGGGGAGTGTTGTCGTGGCGGCCGGCGGCCGTGCCCGAGTTGAAGAATCGCCCGCCGAGCATGCCGCGGATGAAGCGGCCCGTCAGGTGCTGCTTCTTTTTGAATTCGAGGACGCGCTTGACGTAGAGGTTTTGCAGGTGGGTCATGCATCCGCCGATGAATTCGATGTTGACCCAGTTCAGGGCTTTCATGGCGGGGGAGGCGGGTTCGTAGCCGATGCGCCAGTGGTTGATGAGGCGCGTACGCTCGCCCGACAGGGGCACCATGTAGAAGCACCAGGCGGCGGCGAAGTGCGACATGCCGGGGAAGCGGAACGCGTAGGATCCGGGGGCCTTGGGCGGGTTTTTCGTGTCGATCCACTGGACCATGTACTTGCCGGGTACGACGTCCGCCCACTCCATGGACATGCCGTGGAAGTCGAAGGCGGCGATGTCGCCGGGCATCATCGAGTCGGGTTGCTGGAACTCCTCCTGGATCTCGTAGGAGTTGAAGAAGGGGAGGCGTGCGAAGACTCGCTCGAGGAACTCCGAGGAGAAGGACCCGGACTTTTCCGCGCCGATCTGTTTGAAGAGCCGCCACACCGCGTAGGCGGGCGCGTCGATTGTGATCGCGTAGGTGGAGGAGTATCCGTTGTCGTAGTTCGCGTCGATCAGGTCGTCGCCCGGGTAACGCCAGGCTTGTTCCTCGGGCGTGGCTTTGCCGCTGAGCTGGCTGAAGGCGTACATGCCGCCCAGGAGCGCGGCGCTCCCCGCGAGAGCAGCGCAGCAGAGGGTGCGACGGGATCGGGCGTTACGGGTCATGGGTCCTCCTCCTTGAGGAATTGACGAGGGGCGCTTCCGCTGGTGCGGAGCATGGGGAACCCCGGTGCGTTGTGGGATTCGACGGCAAACCCCGCACACTAGGTTAGTGTTGGGGACTATGATAACCGACAACTATTAGCCCTGTTGTGCGTTCGAAGGAGAGTGCTGTGGACTCGCTTTTCCTCTGGGAGCTTGGAACTCCCAAGGTGTATCTCATCTGGCTGCTCGTGCTGGCAGGCCAAATCATCGTCGCGGAAATCAACAGGCGATGGAACTGGACGATTGTCGCCGTGTGGACCGTGGGCGGCATCGCCCTGATGCCCTACGCGTGGATCCACGGGACCCCGATGGTGGGGTGGTTCCCGTTCGGTAAGTACGCGATCATGATCCTCACCGCCACCATGACGGGCACGGTCCTGGTCTACGCGAAGCGCAACCCCGTCAAGGCTCACAAGTACGCGATCTGGTTGGGCGTTGCCCTGTGGATCGGCCTGGCCGTCAACATCATGGAGGCGAACATCCGCGACCTGACGATCTGGGCCAACGCCGACACCTACTACGCGTGCGGTGCCGACTGGCAGTGCCTCAAACAGGTCAACGACTCCCACACCATCGACATGATCACCGGCCTGCCCGAGGCACGCGGCGTCACCGCCGACCTCCACTCCCAGCAGTGGTACCAAGACGTCGCCGCCAACCTTGACACCCGCCACGTCGGCATCGACCCGGAGACGGGCTTCCGCACCATCGGCGGCTACTGGAACCTCCTGTCCGCCGCCGCCGGCCTGCTCAACATCATCACGATCACCGGCCTGGGCAAAATCATCGTCACCTCGCCCGGCAAGCGCTCCGTGCGCGGCCTCATCTGGGTGGACATGGTCTGGCCGTGGGTGATCGCCTACGACCTGTGGAACCACGCCTTCCTCTACAACTCGCTGGCCGACTACACGTGGTACTGCACGCTCGCCCTGCTCCTCGCCTGCACGATCCCCGCGTTCACTTGGGCGAAAGGCCAGTGGATCTGGTTCCGCTGCTTCACCCTGGTCTTCTGGATCTCCATGAACACGCTCCTGCCCGAAGTCCTGGTCCCGCCCTCCGACATCTTCAACTTCGCGACCATGGACCCGCGCGCCAACATCGCCTGCGCGGCCCTGGCGCTCGCGGCCAACGTCGCGCTGTTTGCCTACTGGCTGTACAAGATCGTTGTCTTCAAGCGCAATCCGATCACGGGCGTCCTGTACTGCGAGCTGGCCGAGTTCCGCACTATCGTGCGCGAGCACTGCGACGACCGGGACAAGTATTTCCTCGTCGACCGCATTCCCGAGACGCCCGCGCAGCTCGGCTTCGAGCCCGACTCGCCTACGCCGCCCGCCGATGGGTAACGCGCGTGGATGCCGTGGTGGCGGGGCGAGGATCGGCGTCACCCCACCAAGAGAGACGCGGGGTCGCGCTCGTAGGTACCGTTCGCGTTCTCACCACCACGAGGCCTCCCCGGGCGTTTTCGGGGAGGCCTCGGTTCGCGTGGGACGAGGCGATGCACGAATATGTGTCTAAATATTGAGCTTGTAAAACACTTAAATAGCTTGTATTTTCGAGAATTAAGTGCGTCATTTGTCTCAACTGTCAAACCTGTGGATCATGGTTACTGCATGGGCAACGATGCTCATGCGCAGTGACAAGTGAAAGTCGAGGAACCATGCGCCGCACAGTTGCACGCATTGGCCTCGTCGCGGCCCTCGCTCTGTCCATGAGCGTGGCTGCGGCGACCGCCCCGCCTGCCAGCGCCGACGATAACGTCGGCCTGGTCTCGTCCGCCCGATCCGCTGCGGGCCTCATGAACTACGCCATTAACCTTGACTCCAACGTGGGGGAGAGCGAGATGGCCAGCGCCGCCGACCTGATTTCAAGCGTCGGCGGCGTTCTTCTGACCAGCTACCCGCAGTTGGGCACCCTGTTTGCCCAAAGTGAGTCGGCCTCGTTCGCGCCCGATCTGGCCGCCGCCCTGGCGAAGGCCGGGGTGAGCGTTCACTCCATCGGCCCGACCCGCGTGGCCGCCGTGCCAGAGAACGAGCGTGCCGTGGGCGGGGCGACGCACACAGCCCCGGCAGCTGTTCCCGTCGCTGAGTCCGCCGTGGCTGAGTCCGCCGCGGACGGGCCGGTTGCAGACGTGCCCGACGTGCCTACCGTGACGATCCCGGACCCGAACAGCCGGGTCGGTTCGGCCCGCTCGAATTGGGGTGCCGAGGCCATGGATGCCCGGGGCGCTGCCGAGGTTGCCGTGACCCGCGCGCCCGTGACCGTCGGCGTCATCGACAGCGGCATCGACGACACGCAGCCCGACCTGGCGGGGCGGGTGGACACTGCCCGGTCCGTCTCGTGCGCTGTCAACGGCGTCCCGAACCAGGCTGAGGATGCCCGGAGGTTCAGCAGAGAGCACGGCACCCACGTCGCCGGTGTGATCGCCGCCAACCACAACGACATTGGTATTGACGGCATCGCGCCGGAGGCGACGCTCGTGTCCATCAAGGCGCTCAACGAGTCGGATCTGCTCTACCCCGAGGCCCTCGTGTGCGCCTACGAGTGGGCGACGACCCACCAGGTGGACATCGTCCACAACTCCTACCAGATGGACCCGTGGGTGTACTGGAACCCGACGAACCCCGAGCAGGCCGCCGCCCTTGAGGCCGCTGAGCGCGCGATTCATCGCGCCCAGTCAAACGGACTCGCGGTGATCGCGGGAGCGGGCGACCGCGGCGTCGACATCGACCACCCGACGACCGACAGCGACTCGCCGACGGACTCGACACCCATCCCGAATCGCTCCGTCGAGGGCGCGCGGATGGTCCCGGTGCAGGTCAGCGGCGTCGTGACCGTCAGCTCGGTCGGCATGGAGGACTGGAACGCGGAGCCGCTACGGGCGACGCTGATGCGCGCGGAGCGGTCGAACTACGGGGCGTCCGTTGACTTCGCCGCGCCGGGGGAGTGGATCTATTCGACCTACCCGAACGGGCGGATCCCGCAGATCTACGGATACACGTCGGGCACGTCAACGGCCGCCGCGCACGTGAGCGGCATCGCCGCGCTCGTCAAATCGGTGCACCCGACGCTGCCCGGCGCGCAGATCATCAGCATCATGCGCAAGCAGGCCGCCTACGAGTACGGGCGCTTGAAAGCCCCGAGTGACGGCGCGGAGTACCGAGGCTACGGTTTCCTCGACGCCCGCTCGGCGATGGTGTTCGATCAGGCGTCCCCGGTGATCCGCGCGGTCGAGTATCGCGTCGGTGACGGCGAATGGACCAGCCTGAGCGGTGCCGTGCTGCCCGCCGACGTCGTGCAGATGCGCGTCGAAGCGAGCGCGCCGGTCTCCTACATGAACCTCGACATTCCGGGTCTGACAGCAGTGTCCACCGACCGGGAGGATGGTTACTTCGCCGAACCCATGCTCCTGGAAGCCGACGAGATGGACCTGCGTCAGGTGATCCCCGACGGCCAGGAGTACGCGTCCCTCACGGCGGTGGTGTTTGCTGAGGGCCTCAACTACGACAGGTTTGCTGACGACGATGCGACCACCGAAACCACCTTCACGGTCGCCCGCGACCCGAACGCAGTGCCCGCGCCGCAACCTGCTCCCGACCCGGGGGAGGACCCGACCCCCGGCGAACCTATCGCCCCCGGCATCGTCTCGCCCGACCTGCCGACCCACCAGCTGCCCGCCAACTACGCTGTGAACCTCACTGCGGGAGCGGATGAGGCCACCCTCCAGCGTGCGGCCGCCAAGGCCTCGTCCCTGGGAGGACTGGTGCTCGCGCAGTACCCGGCCTTTGGGACGTTCTTCGTTCAGTCGGGTTCGCCCAGCTTCGCGTCCGACCTGGGCGCGGCGCTCTCCGACGCGGGCATCTCCTTCCACTCGGTGGGACCGACTCGCCAGGCACCGGTGCTCGGCAACGAGGCCGTCATGCCCGTCGGCACGGAGGGGACGCCGGTCGCTGGGGCCGCGATGGACGAGGCCGGGGCCGGGCCTGGTGCGGACTCGCCGGTGATCGTCGGCGGCGTCTTCCCCGATCCTCCCAGCGATAACCAATGGCATCTGAAGGCCGTCGGAGCGCTGGACGCGCAGGGCGTGGACGTCATGCGCGCACCCGTGACGGTTGGCGTCATGGCGGACGGCTTCGACCACATGATCACGGATCTGTATGGCCGCGTCGACTTCGATAAGTCCGTGTCCTGCAATGTCAACGGTATCCCGACCATCTCCTCGTGGACGTGGGGGTCAACGGACGCAACGCGCGGTACACAGATGACCGGGGCGATCGCGGGGCGGGGCATCTCCAGCGGCGTGCCCGGCGTGAACCCGACGCTGAGCGTCGCGGCGATCGACGTGCAGTCGCGCCAGACGGGCATGCACTACCCCGAGTACGTGGTGTGCGGCTTCGTGTGGGCCGCCGATCACGGGATTTCGGTGACTGCCAGCTCCTTCGCGGCGGATCCGTGGAAGTACTGGATGCCTCACGAACCCAACCAGGCGTCGGGGCGCGAAGCGATGCGGCGTGCCATCGACTACGCGGCGTCGAAGGACGTCATCAACGTGGTGGACGCGGGAAGCGGCGGTATCGACTTGGATAATCCGCCGAGCAAGGACTCGTCGTCGCCCACCGACGCGTGGGCACCCTACGAGCGTGACTCGTGGAGCGGCCTGACCATCCCGAGCATGATGGACAACGTCGTGCCCGTCTCCACGCTGCGCCTGGCGGACGGGCAGGACCCGGCGACGGGCACGCTCGAGCCCGCGCGGACGGCGAACTGGGGCAAACAGACGATTGCTTTCGCGGCTCCCGGCGAGAACGTGTACACGTCGCAGACGTGGGACTTTGGGGCGTCGGGCGGTGTTGTGAAGAATTCGTCGATGGCCGCTCCCGTGGCCGCGGGCGTGATCGCGACGCTGCGCCAGGTGCATCCGGAGATGGATTCTTCTCAGATCCTCGCGTTGGCGCGTAAGCAGGCGGGTGCGTCTGCGAATTGGTCTCGCCTGGCCGCGCCCGAGGGCGAGCGCGAGTACCGGGGTGCCGGCATGCCGAGAGCGCTGGACGCCGTCCTGAAGGACCAGGCGCGTCCCGTGGTCGGCGAGGTCGAGTACTCGACCGACGGCTCCACGTGGGCACCGCTGTCCGGGCTGAGTGTGTCCGGGCGCGTGTCCCTGCGCGTGACCGTGACCGGGCCGGTGACGTCGGCTCGGTTGCTCGTTGGCGGCCAGGAGGTCGCGACCGGGCAGGGGAGCGGCGAGTTCACTGGGCCTGGCGTGACCCTGCGGGTTGATGGTGTGGACGTGTCGCGGCCTGTGGCCGGGGGTCCTGCCGTCGTCGGTGACACGTCCGTGACCGTCGAAGCCTTCGGGCGCAACTCCGATTCGCGCGCTGACGACGACGTTGTTGCTCAGACGCCGTTCACGGTGGGGGCTGGCGGTTCTGGGGCTTCTGGCGTCGCCGAGGCCGGGGCCGGGCGCTGGGTTACCTCCGCCCGGGGCACGTGGTGGCGTTTTGATGACGGCACCTACCCGACGAACACGCGCTTGCGCATCGATGGGAAGGTGTACCGCTTCAACGCGCGCGGCTACGTGGTGACTGGCTGGTCCCGAGTGGACGGCCTGTGGTCTTATTTCGGGCGCGACGGTGCCCAGGCTTTTGGCTGGACGCGCATCCAGGGGGCCTGGTACTACCTGGATCATTCTTCGGGCGTCGTGCACAAGGGCTGGCTGAAGGACGGCGGACACTGGTACTACCTGTCTTCGTCGGGGGCCATGGTGACGGGCACCCACTGGATTGGCGGCACGCGCTACGAGTTCGACGCCCGGGGCCGCCTGCTGACGTGAGTGTCGGTGGTCTGACGCATTTCGGTTGACAGATTCCGGCTGAAACAAAACGGGGCCGCGCACGAAAACTCGTGCGCGGCCCCTTGCGTGTGCGGTGAGCGTTGTTCTCCCGTCGTTGTCAGAGGAGGCTCATGCAGCGGTGCTGCTCGAGACTGTCGTCTACGCTATTTGTATGAGCGAGCGTCTTCTTCGTGGAGTTCCCGTCAGTGATGAGCAGATTCAGACGTGGGCTGATGAGGCCGAGCGCGGGTACGACCTGGCGGACTTGCCTTCGCCGCGCCCGGGGCGCCCTCCAGCGGGGAAGGGGCCTGGCGACGCTGTGGCGGTGTACCTGGATGAACAGACGCTGAGGGACGCTCATGGAACCCACTGCCCCCGAGGGGATCGCGAGCCGTTCTGACGCTTTTGGCGCGGCGGTGCGAGAATTGCCCTATTGCCTCTAGGCTCATGCCAGTAGGCGTGAGCACTTCGGGTGCGAACGAGATTTACCAATGAGGCTGTTCCGTCTGTGTATGGGTACGCCCTGAACTCCCGCCCTCTCGATGACGAGGACGATCCCAGGTGGTGGCTCGTGGTGGGTATCGACCAGTCTGGGCATGTTCTCGAGCTGGTCGTATTGGTTTCGATGGTGGCGGAGCACTCCTCATTCATGCCATGAAGGCACGTGCCCAGTTCCGGGACGAACTCGTGTAGCTTGCGGGTTGCTACCCGCTGTGGCCGTGGGGATGGTCTACGAATTCTGGAACCAGGCGTCGCTGGAGGAGTCGGGGGCCGGTTCTCAATGCACCTTATGGTGCTCGGTGCTTTCTGGCAGAAGTCCAGTGGGCGGACGAAGAGTACCAGCTTGGTATGTCTTAATGCACCTTTTGGCGCTTGGTGCTTTCTGACCCTGACCTGGTGTTCTTTGACGACTACGACGACTAGTCTTAATGCACCTTTTGGCGCTCGGTGCTTTCTGACATCAGACGGCGAACACTTGGGACCCCCTGCTGGAGATGTCTTAATGCACCTTATGGCGCTCGGGCTTTCTGACCGTCCTCGTGTTCGCCGTGTGGCGTGACGGCGTGAAGTCTTAATGCGCCTTATGGCGCTCGGTGCTTTCTGACCTACACACGATGGAGGCCCCCGAAGGACCGCAGACGGCGGAGTCTTAATGCGCCTTATGGCGCTTGGTGCTTTTTGATGCGGATGACACCGTGTATGAGCTTGCCGACTTCCAGAAGTCTTAATGCACCTTATGGCGCTCGGTGCTTTCTGACCCCATTGGCGTTGACGTGCAGGCATTCGCTCAGGCGCAGTCTTAATGCACCTTTTGGCGCTTGGTGCTTTCTGACCATACGATCACCCACCGCAACCAACGCCACGAAAAGTCTTAATGCACCTTATGGCGCGCGGTGCTTTCTGACCATCGCCGTCAGTGCTGCTGGAGGTACTAGCTGCATCGTCTTAATGCACCTTTTGGCGCTCGGTGCTTTCTGACGATTACAAGCCTCCGATCGTTCTGCGAGCTGCCTGCCAGTCTTAATGCACCTTTTGGCGCTCGGTGCTTTCTGACTGCCCGGCGTGTCGCGCCCCTGCGATCAGGGGAAACGTTACGTCGGATCGCCAGTGGCCGAAAAACAACCCTCCGACCAGCAAGCACGAGGCCAGATTACCAGACTTTTCGTTGCGACTGCTCGCATCGCCGCGGAACGTCTGCGGGGCCGACGCTGTCCCGGAAATCGCCGCCACCGTCGGCGTACGCTCCTACATAACGCTTCACACTTGTAGAGTAACCGCAAGGTTGTTGAGTGGAAGGACAGACAATGACGACACCCGCCACGGCCTCGTCCCTGAGAGAAGCGATCAGCCCGATGCACTCACTCGCGTCAGACGCCGACTCCTCACAGCACACCCCGACCCCACCAGAGCGAACACCCCCACGCCGGGAAGCCTCACCGACGAACAACTCCGCGTCCTCGCCGCCCACGACTGGGCGCCGCCACGCATCGGCGCACTTGAGGCGAACACTCTCACGACGGCCGATCTCATCACTCGGGTGCTCCTGGCTGAATTGGTGCGCGAAGCCCTCGAACGCCGCCTCGGCGCGGAACGCCCCATGGCACCTACGACGACACGCGTGCAGGACACGACGCATTCAGCAGGGGAGTCGTCGACGACTATGACCACGGCAACCACCACCTCGCGCGAGCCGCCATCCGCGTCGCCGACCCGGGCCTCGTGACCTGTACGGGCCTTTCGACGCTGGACGTGCCCGACGTCGACGCGCCCATTATCGACGAACTCGCCCGGGCCTCGGCCCCCAACCCGATCGCGAGTGTGCTCGCCGACGCCGCTCTGCTCGATCTTGACAGGTACGCCACTGGGCGGGGCCTGCTCTACTCGCGCGTCGGAACCGCCCTCATGCTCGCGGCACCGAGCGAGCAGCGCCTGGCCGACGCCATCGACACCGTCGCCGCCGCGGCCATCAACGCGGGCGCGCGCCTCACCGACGTGACGACCCAGTACATTGACAAAGAGAAAGCGGCTCTTCTGAGTTGAGTGTGGGTGAGTGGGTGTTGGTCGGGGGTTGCGGGTAGAGGTCGAGGTCCCAGGTGATGAGCGGACTTCTACCCCCGCTGTCGTCAAGGGACCTCGGGCGGTGTCTCACCCTACCTGCTGCTGCTCTGTGTCGCTTGATCGTTGTGATCGGTGTGATCTGCTCGTCGGTTTGGAGGGCTTCCATCTGATGAGCGTGGCTCGCACCCCAGATGCTCTCGTGCTCGATGTTGAGTCGTGCAACCAGCTGGTTGGCTGCCCTGGTTGTGGGCTGAATCGCACAAGGCCACGGTCGCGTGGTGGTGGAGGTGATCGACGCGCCCTGGGCCGGGGTCCCGGCGCGGATCCGATGGCACAAACGCCGATGGATATGCCGCAAACACACCTGCCAGATCGCGACCTTCACTGAGCAGAACCACTCGGTGTGCGCCCCAGGGCGCGCCTGGGTGTGCGGGCGATCCGCTGGGCGATCCGACAGCTGCGCTTCGAGGGAGCCACCATTGCAGGATTGGCTCGACAACTCGCAACCACGTGGAATACCGTGTGGTCCCATATCAAGCCGTGCCTGCAAGCCGCATCTGATGACCCCGCCCGTTTCGCAGGCGTGCGGGTGCTGGGGGTTGACGAGCATGTGTGGCACCACCAAGACCGACACCACCGGGGCCCACGTGAGCTCACCGGCATCGTAGACCTGACACGCGGGAAGGAACATCCCACGGCAAGGTTGTTGGACCTGGTCCCAGGCAGGTCTGGCACCGCGTACAAGAACTGGCTAGAAGAGCGTGGCGAAGACTTCCGCTCCGGTATCCAGATCGCGACACTGGATCCCCTTCCAGGGACAGCAAGAACGCCATCGATGACCAGCTCCAAGACGCCACCAGCGTCCTCGATGCCTTTCACATCGTCAAGCTCGCTGGCGACGCCCCAGGTGAGGTGCGTCGCCACGTCCAGCAAGACACCCTGGGTCACCGCGGACGCAAGGGCGATCCCCTCTACCAAATCCGCAATCTCTTGCGCGCCTCGCGCCACAGGCTCACGAAGCGTCAACAAGAACGACTCCGCGCAGCCTTCACGGCAGATGAAGCACACAATTCGTGTTGAAGTCGCCTACCACTGCGCCAGCAAGTGCGCGACGTCTTCCACCAAGCCACACCCACCCGCCCAAGGCCAACGCCTGGCCGCTCGTCTCATCGAGCGCCTACCAACGTGTCCCATCCCCGAAATCGCTCGCCTGGGTCGAACCCTACGCAAGTGGAAGGACGCCTTCTTGGCCTACTTCGACACCGGCGGAGCCAGCAACGGGCCAACAGAAGCCATCAACGGAATCATCGAACTGGGAAGACGCACCGCCAGAGGCTACCGCAACCCCACCAACTACCAACTCCGAATGCTCCTCATCGCAGGAGGCCTAGACGCCTCCACCCACACTCAACTCTGAAGAGCCGCTTTACCGAGGTGCCTGCAGCGGTTCGCCTCCAGCTGTCTTAATGCACCTTATGGTGCTCGGTGCTTTCTGACGCGCGAACAGCCAAAAACTGCTAAGAAAAGGCGCGCACTGTCTTAATGCACCTTTTGGCGCTCGGTGCTTTCTGACGGAATCTTCATCCACGCCAACAAAGGCTCCCACGTTGGGTCTTAATGCATCTTTTGGCGCCCGCTGCTTTCTGATCAGACCGTTTCGCAGGCTACATCAAGCGCACCGCGAATCTGTCTTAATGCACCTTATGGTGCTCGGTGCTTTCTGACTGCCCGACGTGACCGTTGACGACGTCGATGGACAGAGGTCTTAATACACCTTATGGCGCTCGGTACTTTCTGACTTGGCTTCCAAATCAACGGCAAGCCCGTCTGGCCGGACATGTCTTGATGCACCTTATGGCGCTCGGTGCTTTCTGACACGGCACGTTCACCATCACCCGCGACAAGCTGATCGCTCTGTCTTAATGCACCTTATGGCGCTCGGTGCTTTCTGACTGTCCCCTTCGAGATGCTCCAACAGGTCGACTTCGCGTCTTAATGCACCTTATGGCGCTCGGTGCTTTCTGACACTCGTGCAGCCTCGCCTCGGGAGCGTGTCCTCCGAGTCTTAATGCACCTTATGGCGCTCGGTGCTTTCTGACCGGAAGTTCGTTGGTTTCAAGGCTGACTTCTCCAAGCCGTCTTAATACACCTTATGGTGCTCGGTGCTTTCTGACAGAGGATCGGATGACCTAGCGGGAGCGTAGGCTCTGTCTTAATGCACCTTATGGCGCTTGGTGCTTTCTGACCCTGATTGCAGCCGTGAACCCAACGTTCGCTACCGTACTGTCTTAATGCACCTTATGGCGCTCGGTGCTTTCTGACTACAAGCGTAAGGTACTTGAACGCGATGAGCTGAGTCTTAATGCACCTTATGGCGCTCGGTGCTTTCTGACTCCACCAGGACCCCTTCGTCATGACGGTCCTCTGCGGCCTGTCTTAATGCACCTTATGGCGCTCGGTGCTTTCTGACGGCTAGCAATGAAGTGTTTATTCACCACGTGAAGGTCTTAATGCACCTTATGGCGCTCGGTGCTTTCTGACTGCCCGGCGTGTCGCGCCCCCTGTGACCAGGGGAAACGCTATGTCGGATCGCCAGTGGCCGAAAAAGCACCCCTCCGACCAGCAAGCACAGGGTCAGAATATCAGACTTTTCATTGCGATTACTCGCATCGCCACGGACCGCCTGCGGGGCCGGTGTTGCCCCGGAAATCGTCTCCCTTATCGGCGTGTCGCCAGGCCACAACACCCCGTACTTGTAGAGTAACTACAAGTGTGTTGAGTGGAAGGACAGACAATGACGATACCTGCCACGGCCTCGTCTCTGAGAGAAGCGACCAACCCCGAGGCCCTCACTCGCGCCAGACGCCGACTCCTCACCGCGAGTCCTGACCCCACCGGTCCAAACGCCGTGACACAAGGAAGCCTCACTGACGAGCAGCTCCGCGATCTTGCCGCGAGCGACTGGGTGCCGCCACGCATCGACGCACTCGACGGGAACATCATTGCAACAGCGGACCCCATCACTCGGGCGCTCCTGGCCGAATCGGTGCGCGAAACCCTCGAACGGCGACTCACCGCAGAACGCCCCCACGGCACCTACGACGACACGCGCGCAGGACGCGACGCCTTCAGTAGAGGAGTCGTCGAGGACTACGACCATGGCAACCACCACCTGGCGCGAGCCACTATCCGCCCAGCCGACCCGGGCCTCGTGACCCGTGCGGGACTCGCGGCACTGGGCCTGCCCGACACCGACGCCACCATTATCGACGAACTTGCCCAGGCCTCGGACCCCAACCCGCTCACGTGTGTCCTTGCCGACGCAGCCCTGCTCGACCTTGACAGATACACCACCGGGGCAGGCCTGCTCTACTCGCGCGTCGGAACCACCCTCATGCTCGCGGCACCAAGCGAGCAGCGCTTGGCCGATACCATCGATGCCGTCGCCGCTGCGGCCACCAACGCGGGTGCGCGCGTCACCGACCTGACGACCCAGCACATCGACGAGGAGAAATCGCTCGCGAGCGTCGGCATCGACCCGTGGACCACCCGGCCAAGCGACGAACCCACAGGCCAGGCCGACCGCATCCTCTACGTTGGCCGCGACGGCGCACGCGTCCACGTCAAAGCGGGCTGCGTCCTCGTCGACGCGCCCGGCTCGCTGCCTGCCACCTCCGTGCCGAAAAACAGCGTCACGCGCATCGTCCTGTCCGGAAACGTCGGCCTGTCCGCGGGCGCGCGCTCGTGGGCGATGCGCAGCGGCGTCGACGTCGTGTGCCTGTCGCGGCGAGGCTCCTACCAAGGCACCCTCATCGGCTCGAACAGGGGAACGCACGCCAGTCGACTCCTCGCGCAAGTCGCCCTCACCGGCGACCATGAGCGGCGCGTCCGCCTGGCTGCCAGCCTCATCGGCGCGAAAATCCGCGGCCAAATCCACGTCCTCACACGCATCGCCCGACGTGACGAAGCCATGCACGTCGCCGACACGACCGCGCACATGCACGCGTGGCGTCGCTCGCTCACGGATGCGCGCACCCTCGACGAAGTCATGGGCATCGAAGGCGCGTGTTCCAACGCCTACTTCGACGCGATCGCCGGGTGTGTGCCCGCCGACATCACCTTCAATGGGCGGAGCCGACGCCCACCCCGCGACCTGCCAAACGCCGCCCTGTCCTACGGGTACGCGATCCTCCTGTCCGAATGCGTCGGCGCGCTGCACGCCGCCGGACTCGAGCCGTCACTCGGCATCGCGCACGCGCCTACCGACAAACGCCCCAGCCTGGCGCTGGACCTCATGGAACAATTCCGCCCACTCCTGGTGGACCAAACCGTCATGGCGCTCCTGCGCACACGCAAACTCCGGCCCGAACACGGCGTCGTCGAGGCCGAGGCCGGGGGAGTGTGGCTGGGAGCCGACGGCAAGAAAATTCTCGTCGACGCGTACGAGGCCGCCTGCCAGCGATCCGTCACCGGAGCCCTCCCCGGATACTCGGGATCGTGGCGCAGGCACATCGCCCACTCCGCGCAGATGCTGGCGCGCGCCATCGCCGAACCCGACTACCAGTGGAGCGGGGTTGCCTGGCGATGATCTACATCATCGCCTACGACATCGCTGACAATAAGCGACGGCTCCGCGTCGCCAAAACACTGGAATCCTGGGGCTACCGCATCCAAGAATCCGTATTCCAGCTCCGCCTTGATAGCGCCACGCTGGCGCGCGTGCGTTCTCGGCTTGCCGCCCTCATCTCCGACGCCGACGACGTCATCCACATCTACCCCATCTGCTCATCCTGCGCCGACCACGCCGACATACTCGGCGCGGCCATAGCGCTGGACGATGTGGGGTTGTGCCGGGGAGTGTGGTGAGGGGTTAGCGGCCCTATTTCTTATGTGGATCTGGGAGTTGGATAGGCTGGTCACTGGTTGGACCCCAGAGGGGGCCGGGTTCGATGCCAGAACCATCAAGTGGGAGGCCAGTGCGCCAATCCGTCCTGTTATTCGCCTTGTTTTCCTCAAGGTTGAGATGGCGCACTTCAAGCTTGTCGCCATAGCCGAAGCATGAACGTTGAAAAGACTCAACCCAAGGAGTAGTCAGGTACTCTATGGGAACCTGAAATTCGGAGGGGTCTGAATTTGAGGTGACCGTGCCCAGGCATCCCGTCAACTGAGCATAGGATGCGCACAGAGAGGAGGTTGCGTCGCTTCCGTCATTATTGGTCTTGCAAGCGCGGAAGCCATTAGGGGAAAGGTCAACTTGGACGACACCGAGGCCAAGTGGCTTTCCCATGCCGAGACGTAGATAACCAACCCGTTCTGATGGGGTTCTACTCATGTGCTGTCGAGGCCAGGTCTGAGGAACAAGATTCGATGAATCCAGAATCCAAAGGAGGCATGAGAGCTCAAAATGAGTTAGTGCCTCAAAATGAATGGTTGCTTCGAACTGTGTGCCCGCTTTGACGTATGACTTCACCTCGGATGTAACCTTGTCGGTGTCGCTCTGTGTTTTGAGTGCCTTCTCGGGGAATCCGCTCTCTTTGTCAATCAATTCCCATGCGTTTCGGTCGATGGGGTAAGTAGTGGCCCCGAGCGCCTGTTCAGGCTCGGTTGAGAAATACTGACTTCGCTTAACCTTCTTTCCAAATGAGTTGATGTTCGAGCCGTCAATACGTGTTAAGAACCGCCGAGCAGAGGAAGGGCGAGGATTTAAGAGTGGTCTCAACCTCAGTGAAGATACCCCTTGTCCCGCACCGTCGGAGTAACGAACATCAGTCACTGAGATTCGTCCCTGAAATGAAGAGGCGGGCTCTCTGCTGCGGTCAGGGTTTGATGTGGTTTTGTCGATGTGTGCTACGTAGCCAAACAAGCGATCGGCTGGAGATAGTTCGCAGAAATGCTCGGCAGGGGCTATGTGAGATCGCCTTGCAACTGCCAGCGGAGACATTGTGTAAGCGTTGCGTCCGACGGAAATAGGTACTAGTGTATCTACTACCATTTTGCCTATTGGGTTCTCTGACAGAAGTGAGTAAGCAAAGAAACTGTCAGTTTTCTTAGTGAGTATCTCTTCGTATTGGCGAATGTAGATGTTTGGGGTGCTTCCCGTTTCGCTATCCCAGTTTTGTGAATAGCTCGCGAGTACTTGGAAATATTTCTCGATGGGAGATGGATGGCTGTCGGTTCCTTCGGGGATAGACGCCATTTTGTTAGGTCCGCCGCGCTCTATGAAGAAAACGCGTTCCGCCATTTTTTTGCCGAAGGTGCTAGCACCCTTTTCAAGGTCGTCCGGGTCCGTGGTGATATAAACATATCCTCCCTGTTTGATTAGTGTCTCATTTAAGTCCTCCCCGGTGAGTATGTTCTCGTCAAACAGCGGAACGCGCTCCTGTGGTTCAGTGTTAGTGTAGAGGGCATAGATGAACCAGTATGCGTATGTGCCATTGTCGACTAGCTTTGCGTCGAACTCTACTCGACGGTACCGTTTACCTTGGGTTGGACGAATTAGTGCTAATAAGCGTTTGTTGTTCATTCTTGGAGCGAACTTTGTATTACTTCCTTGTCTTGTTCGAAGTGTCGCA
This sequence comes from Actinomyces sp. ICM47, assembly GCF_905369875.1. Classification (NCBI taxonomy): domain Bacteria; kingdom Bacillati; phylum Actinomycetota; class Actinomycetes; order Actinomycetales; family Actinomycetaceae; genus Actinomyces; species Actinomyces sp. ICM47. The sequence goes on along the minus strand of NZ_CAJPJE010000003.1, from coordinate 64,651 downwards.
GCCATCATGACGGGAATTGGTCGACTGTTGTTATTTCTTTTAACTGATGGCAGTCTGTCGTGGGTTCCGGTAAGCAAAACCGCTGTTCTCTTATTAGGTTGCACGAGTGTGGGGACGAGATTTTGGCATTCTGCGGGATCCATACGATATGTGAGGGGTTCTGAGTAGTCTCCGAATACCCGTAGGCGGGACGATGTCACCCTTTCATAGGCGTTAGACAGCATGCCCTTCACCATCGTTGCGGGTAAAATGGGAATCGTATCTGTCGCTTTCCCCTTGTCCTTGGCCGTCTTTGTTGGAACCGAGATTGCACCTGTATCTTCGTCTACATTTCCGTAAACGAGTGGTGTTTTTGCTGTAATGGAAAACCTTATGGATCCGCTCCAAGTGTGAGCTGGAAAGTGGTCTAGTGATGCTGGTTCTCGATCGTTGAGTTCCGGGTAGTTTTTGAGCGTATTGTTGGTTCGTAGAACAGGAATCCTATTTGCCGCTGCGTGAATCTTAGGCATTGTATTTCCACTCTCCCGTGAATAGCTGGTCGACCACGACCGTGTTTCCGTACTTATCTTCTTCTTGGATGAACTCGACTGCCGTCATCGGCTTTGTGGTGACGTGTTGCCCGTCCTGTTCTGTCCGACCAGAGGTGGGTTCCGAGGCAGAATCCGTATCGCCACTGCCAGAAGACTCGTGCTGCACATAGCTCACCTTGTGGGCCCATCCACTCACACAGGGCTTTCCTGACTCCGATCCTTCGGACGATTCCTCGGCTGTGCTGGCGGTGAGCGTCAGCTCAACGGCGCCAACGCCGTGCGCCCATCGGAACTCGTGAGCGAGTGTGGAGTCTGTGTCGGCATCGTCGATGACCTGCCACAAACGTATCTCATATGTGCCTGAGTCATCGAAGCGTGCGGACTTCACATCCGGTACTTGACGCGTGCCGTTTGTTGCCCACACAATTCCGGCTATCTTGCCGTCCTTAAATTTATGAGCCAGTAGCGTTGGCAGCTCCACGGCACGGTGTATCTTGTGCTCGGTCACCTCCAGGCGGCAAGGGACAGTGGTAGAGGTGTGTTCGTCATTCTTAATTTCTTCGTCACTCATCTGCTTTCACGTCCTTATGCGTCGAGGCCTCACATGCTTCGGTATTGGATTCTGGGAGGTAATCAGCCCACCCCGTGTATGATCGGCTATCGCCCGGTTTACGATGCAGATACGCGAGGATTGTGTGTGCGGCGCTAGGGACCGCGTTATCTCCGTCGCCTTGTCTGGTTGGCCATAGCTGTTCGTTGTCAGGAGGAACGATGACCGCGCCATCGGCGCTAGACACGTTGAGGCTCGTTACCTCAACTTGGCCGTGGCCTCGGGTTGTCCTGCCTCCGAGGGGAAGTGTGCCCGCGCTGAGTTCCGCTAGGGCAATACATAGGAGACACCAGGACGCTCGGGCGAAGGGTAAGCACTCATCGAGTGATAGGCCGCCGATACCCGATTCAGTCTTCACATTCTGAAGAAGACGTGCGGTGTCAACCTCGATTACGATGTCGTTCCACGTGGCATGTGGATAGGTCACCTCTTTGAACAGCAGCCCCTCGACGACTCCTCCTGTCCACCGGTCGATTGCATTATGTGTGACTGTGACTGACGGTCCGGTATCCTTCGTCGTACAGTCTCGGACTCGAACTGCCCCACGGTATTCGGTGGTACCGAACATGTAACGCACGAGCCGTGGCTCTTTGGCCAGTTGCTCGTGAATATCGATAGGTACCTGGTTGCCATCGCTATCTGCCTGAGTGAAGCTCTCGACCGGTGATGGGGGATTGTCGGCATACAGTACGGTCCGAGCGATCCGCGAGCACCTGGAGCGCAGTGCACCGCGAATTGAGGTACCGGGGATCAACAGGGGAGCTGCACTGTCTGTCGTGCTTTTGCCAGCAGTCTTAACCCTCAGGGGATGTTGGGTATTTCCGTCATCTGACTGAGGGTCGTGTACGAACACACCGGTTGGCGAGTTCCAGCTGATCCGCACCTGCGTCGGTCGAATACGTTGAGCTGCAGAGCTCTCTTGATCGCCATCGGATTCTGACCCCACCCACTTCCGAATCAGATTGATTGCAGTGTGCTCTGTCGATGCCACCTCCGGGCACTTCTCGCCGAAGGCAGAGATTACACTCGTCAGAATATTTCGTGCAAAGTCCGTACGAGCCTCGTACACCTCGTGAGAATCTTCGGGGTGATCGGGCACCTCGAAGGGAATCTCAACTTGTGACGTAGTGTCTGGCAATCCGATGAACGATACTCGGGAGACCTCGATGAAGCCAAGGCCCCCGCCTGTCCCTCCGCCAAGAGGGAGGACTCCCTCGCAGAGGTCGGTGACGGCCATGGTCAGGAGAAGGATAGCTGCTTGCAGGCGGATCTTGAAACCTGGAAGCTCATAATCCTTGTCTGATGATGAGGGGTCTGGAAGCACGAAACCGCCAGGGTCCTGGCGAATATTGCGGCAGAGTTGGGCGTGGTCAATGTCGATCTGAATCGAATCCCATGTGACGTGCGGATACAGCAGCTCCGAATACAACGCCCCGTGGGCAGCGCTTCCGGTGACTCGATCGATTGCGTTGCGTGTGAGCTTAAGAGGCTCTTCTTCTGATATCCGCCCTTCGCAGTCATGGACGCGGACCGCTCCCCGGTACTCGGTTGTCCCGAACAAGTAGCGCACGAGGATCGGATCTGCGGCGAGCTGTTTGTGCACGTCCTCCGCCATCGTGAGTTCGTCAGAACCTTCGCCGTCGCTGACGATGCTGCGAGCGATGCGAGAACAGTGAGACCGCAACGCCCCGCGGATCGACGTGCCCGGAAGCAGCAGCGAGGCCTTGTCCTCATGCGCGACTTTCGGATAAGTAGCATCCCCGTGATCGGCGCGATGGGTGTCATTGAGGTGCCAGTTGCGCAGTGGCGCTGCGGGTACCGTGTCTTCTTCCGGGGATTTGATGCCGTCGGGTTTGTTCATTCCGACGAATAACCCCGACGGAGCTTTCCACTCAATCTCGAGAGAAGTGGATGCCGATAGAAAGCTCGAACTCGAGGCAGCTTCTTCGAGCGGTTTAGGCCGGGGCGGGTTGAGCAGCTGATCGAGGGGATCCGTCGGTTTTCCCGGTTTAGCGACCGGTGCGGGGATAGCTACTTGCGCGCGACGAACTTCGTCGTGGCCCAATTCGATACGTCCCCACCCAGCCCCTGTCCTGCCGCCGAGGCTGATGAGTTTGCTGTGGATGAGTGTGACGACCGCATCCAGGGCCTTTTCAACGAGGGTAGGGCTTGCAGGCGGAGTCCCCTTTGGCTCCTCGCTCTGTTTCGTGGACTCTGTTTCCCCACGATTTGCGGGAGCCTGGTCTTGTGTCTCGGCGCTGACTCGGATCTCGAAAGTCGTGTCCACGGGCAGGTACTCGTATGCGAAAAGTGCGCCGTCTGCGGCCCCGCCTGTGGCGCGGTCAATGGCTGTGCTCATACGGTGGGGGAGGTCACCGCTAGCGCGGTCCCACACCACTGCGTGGTGGAAGGTAAGAGCACTGGCCCGCAGCGGGAGAGATTCGTCGGTTCCATCCCCACGTTGCTTTTTGCGAGTACCGACATCCCGACGCATCTCACCGCCCCACAGGCTCTTGAGGTCTTCCTCGACGAAGTCAAGCTCATTCATGTGTTCTTCGAACGCGGCGCGAATGGCTCCCTTGATGGAGCGACCCGGTAGAATCGCCTCGCCCAGCCCATTGCGCACGAAAGCATTCGGCTGTACGGTTCGGCCGTCCTCGTCGGTCATGGGGCGCACAGGTGCCTCATCGACGCCGCCGGAGTGCAGCGCGGAGACGACGCGCACGGGGATCGTCAATTCGTAGCGGTAAATGGTCATGAGGCAGCCTCCGTTGGTGCTGTAAAGCTCTTACTCCTGGTCTTGAACAAGGGCAGCGTCGCTTTCGCCAGGATGGGGGAGTCCACGAGGAAGCGTCCGTATCCCTGGGGCGTCAGCTCACCGACGCCGATATGTCCGAGTGCCTTGAACGACCCCAGATCATCCGGGGAGATACGCACTTGGACTACTGAACCCGCTTGGATCGCCAGCCGCGTGGCGCGAGGCGCGTTATCTCGCGGCGACCACGAGTCCACGCGCCGGTGCCGGATCGCAGTCAGAATCCGTTTGCGATTCTTGTTGTTCGAGTCCTGATCGGGGCGTGAATGAGGCTCGCCGTCAGTGCTCTCATGAACGACCGTGACCGGAACGTTGGCCCGCCTGAAGGCAAGCTCCAGATCCTCAACGCTCCCGCCTGGTCCCAGAGCGCTCGACCGTGCGAGCACGTCGGACGTGAACCACAGAGACACGACCTCGGTGGATTCAGAGGACGAGGCCGGGGTTCCCTCATCGGTTACCGGACCCTCTACCGGGGGCGGGGTGCTTCCCACCTCGGTGAAGGTGCTACCCACAGTGCAGCGGGCGCGTCCGAATGTGCCTGTGAGCTTGCGGGATCCGAGGAAGGCTGACTGCTCAGCAATGCCGAGGTCGAGCGTCAGAGGTGAGTCTGCGGAAATAGCATCGGTGCCGCGAAGCTCACTCAGTAGTCGTTCCGACACGACAATCGAGGCACGCAGCTTCAACCCGGCGGGCAGGGCGCGCACGAGGAACAGCTGCCCATCTTTCGCTGCACCCGTCTCCGAACTGATCGCCGTCGACTGCCGACCAATCAGCGAGGGCTTCCCGATCCAACCCGTGGCGGGAACGCCGCTCGAGTCAACGAAGATATAGCAGCCGCGCGTGGGGATCGTGTTCTCACCGCACTCTTGATCGTCAATGGGAATATGCCTGTTGAAGAGCGTGCGGGGTTCTTCATCGTCTTGTTTGTCCTTGGGTTTGTCCTCGCGAACCTTCTCATTCTCCAGAACAAAAGGAACGGGCAAACCAGGAGTTTTCTCGTAAACCGGAAGTGCATCGCTGATACGTAGGTCACCGCTGATAATAGCGGATTTCACGAGGTCACTGCCCCCCTGATACTTCTTGCGCAGGAGGTTGTGCAGCCACGGGACCAACACGGTTCCACGCAGGAAGTCCAACGACCGCACCTCGTTCGAGAAGGGAACCTCGTAGGAGACAACCGGAGAATCAAGAACGATGTCGAGGGCCGTTTCGTACCAGGTCGTGTCACCGGACTCCGACTGCTGAAGGCTGGGCATTGCGATGTTTTGGGGGCTGTCCTTCGGAAGAGCCTTTGGCAGGTCTGGGATCTGCTTCAAGCTCTTCTGAGCGCGGCACCGCAGTCGATTTGCGACGGTCTTGACGTCTTCCGACGAGTATGTGGGGCTGTCGTTATCTTGGTTCGCCAGGATTCGTTTAAGCGCGTCGGCGGCTTTCGCATCCTGTAGGCCGATTTCCACGTAGTCCTTGTCGCTGACCGCCACCGTGCACTCGCCGTCGCCTCCGCTGCGGCCTGAGCCGATGCCTCGGACCATGAGGCCCGCAACCCCCAGGAGGAAGTGCGCCGCCTTGAGCTTCTCCGGATCGGAGATCTCAGCCCCGGCCTCGTCGATGAGGGTGAACGTGCCCGTGAGGACGCCGGGCGCCGCCCGCTCCGTAAAGCGCAGGAACTGGTCACGCGCCGTCCCCGTGGTTGGGTCGATGGACAGGGATACCGTGTCGTGGACCGGGATCGCCGAGGCCGAGGCCGGGGCCGCGTCCGAGAAGATCACGTGGCGCGGGTGGGGGTCAGAGCCTTGCTTGCCGTCGGGGTTCTGGCCGAAGAGCCACAGGGCGAAGCCGGTCCACTTCCCCTCTTCCGCCCCATCGAGGGCCCTCGCCGCCAGCATCGCCTGCTCGCGCAGGACACCCGTGATGACCGTGCCGCGCACGACCGGTTTGTCGCCGGAACGCTCAATTTTTGAGTGTGTGCGTCCCGCGTGGCCTACGCCCGTGGACACGCCCCAGTCGGACGTGAACACGATAGTCATGTGGCCGCTCGCGGTAGGAGAAGTGGTAGGTGAATCGGTGGTCACTTGGCACCTCCTTCGGTGGAATCGTCTGCTGTTTCCTGGAAGCCAGCGCCGTCGGTGCCCTGGCCGATTCGAGAAGCGAGGTACCCGTCAGGCAAGTTCTCAGACAGGTCGATGAGGTCCAGGAGCCACTTGATCTGCTCGAGGGCCTCGCCAGCCTCATCGGAACTCGACGAATGAGGCGGGAGTAGCTTCAACTGTTTGGCGAGGCGTCCAGCACTGGGGGCATTCTGTAGCGCGTAGTCCCACTCTGTTGCAGCCTTCTCTCCCTCTCCTTCCGCGAGGAGCTTCACGATGCGGTTCGCGCGGGCACGCGGGAACGGGTCGCCGGTGGTCTGCGTGGGGTTGTCTGGTTTCTTGCCATCGAAGACTGCGACCGTGCGGAGAATTTCTTTCCACTGATCCCGTGTCTGCAGACTCTTCGCAGTGGACGAGGTCGTGGTGGCTTCCCCGATTCGCTCCGGCGCGTAGTGGCCGACCAGGAAGGGACGCTGCGTGCGGCCCTTGTACTCGGCCAACGTCTCCTCCGGGTCGAGCACCGTCGCGTCGCGCAGGACGTGGAAGTCGATCGTCGAACAGGGAGCCTCATCCTTCTTCTTGCCGAGCTTCTTCCCGCGCGAGACCAAGCCCTCCGCCAAGTCGTAGGCGATGTGGAACGGGAAGTTACGACCCACAATGGCCACGCCTGCCGAGGCCGTGAGAGGGCCCTGTTTCGGCGCGTTGGCGATAACTGCGAGCTTGCTAAGGAGTTCGTCCTCGCCGGTCAGCTGCTCATAGTGACGAACGTATGATTCCGCGAACGGGATCGCGAACTGTCCTTCCACATAGACAGTGAGGTCGTCGCCTCCGACAAGTACGGGGACCACTGGAGGAGCTGATCGTCCATGCGCGTAATCCTCCAGGTCCTTCCAAGCCGAGGCCACCGCCGCTTTGACGACCCCGTCGAGGCGGTAGTTCACTTCCATGACGAACCACTGGAAATCAGAGGGTGTACTGTCATCGGGGCGGACACGAGGAGGTTTCTCGCCGCACGGGTTTAGTTTTCTCGGATACGGTGGTTCAGCGAGCTTGTCGAGCGTGTTTTTCGTCTTTTTGAATGCCTTACCAAGATCACGCATGATCGCGCCCACGCCATTACCGTCAACATGGACTACACCAACTGAGGACAGAAGAGGAGGAGTGGGGTCCTGGTCTAGATCTGATCCCTGGGACGCGTCGCCTTCTTGGATTATTTCCTGCTCGCCGAGTGCTGTCTCCTGAAAGGCTGCTTCCAAACGGGTTGGATCGCGATAAAGATCGGCCATGGAAGTCTTCAAATGACCAGCGATGTCGTCGAGCTGTTTGAAACGCGCAGGCAACGCCCACGCGCGCTTGACGCGAGCGGGAAGCGACAGCTTGTGCTCGGGTTTTGCGTCTTCCTCCGTAGCCGTGTACAGGATCGAGTTGAAATCAAAGGAAACAGTAGGCTGCGAGCCTTCGGTGTTTTCTACCTTCTTCTGTTCCTTGAGCTTTGCGCGACCCTCGTATGATTCCTTAACTCCGACTGCACGCGCCGTCTTGTAGATCCTATTCGTCTCTGGCTCTGTTAAGGGTACGACAGCTGGGAGTGCGGATTCGTCGGCCCGTTCCAGGAACGGGAACTGCGGGAAGCGCGCCGCCGCCGGACGGCGGTTCAGCGAGTAGTCCAAGAACACGCGATCAAGCTCTTGTAGGTCGTCCGCATCTACCGTGTTGGATGACGCCTTGACGAAGACACCCGTGACGTCGAGGCCCGGGGCGTCGGTGAGGGCTCGGAGGGTGACCTTCCTGATCAGCTCCTTGGCCTTCTTCTTTGGCTCGTCTCCGTGTCCAGTGAATCGGACGATCACCTTGCCGGACGAGTCGGAGACCCAGAAGGAGTTCGGAACGGTGAGGGGCTTCTGCTTGAGGATCTCTTGCGCTTCTTCCTTCACCCAATGGGACAGCAGCGTGATCTCAAAGGAAGCGCCGATCTGCTCGCGCAGGCGAGGCGACGAAAAGATGAAGGGTTGATTACTGTTCGTCTGCAGCATAACGAGGTAACTTGTCATGGTCGGTTCCTCCCTACTCGCCATTGCGTGGGGGAAGTGTTGTCAGGAGTGAATGAATGTCGCTCACGATTCGACCGCTGAAATTAACGAGAACTGAAAACGGGCGATTATTAATCTCAGCCTTAGTGTCATCGTGTAACCAGCCATCCGTGTAGACGATGAGCGCTTGTTGTGGAGTTAGTGTGGCTTTCAAGGCGGTGACTTGATCGTGCGCTTCTTTCTCCCACTTCGACATTTCCTTCGAATCGCTCGTTTGATTAGGGCTGTTTGAATTTTGCTCACTTTTCTTTGTGGGTTCTTCTTCGCTCTGCTTTGTTGGCTCTTTTTCAATGCAGAGAATTGCTATGTCGGCCTCGTAGGCGGCGATAGTTGAGTCCATGTAGTTTTCGGACTTGATGAGGTTGGAAATCTGGAGGGCATCTCTGATTGTCTTAATAGAATCTGAGTCCCCCTCAAAATATATCTTTCTATTGGTTAATCCGTATCCGATTCGATCGTTGTATCTATCGAGAATATTGTTAGATATTGCTATTGCCGCACAGCTCAAAATTACTGAACCAATTAAGGTGCAGCTAAGAGGATATAGAAAAGTCTGTGTTAGGTCCGTCCAGCGTCTGTCGTCAGAAATGTTTACGCAATTAAATGCCCACAGAACGATAAGCAATGCGACGGAGAAGATGCTTGCGTTAATCAGCCAGTGTTTTTGTTTCATAATGGTTCTGTTCCTCAAATGTGGTTGTCTTACGCGGCCACAGCGTCTATGACGCCCATGCCGAAGCTCGTGTGTGAGCCGACGTTCGTGTATGCGGACAGGGCCATGAGGCGCGAGAAGATGCGGGTCGCTTCGGCCCCCTCGACGCCGCTGATGCGCAGGTGGCCCTCGTGGGCGGGGATTTGGCGTGAGCTGAGGCGGCCCTGGCCCGAGTTGCGTGGCATCACCAGTGACACCGTGGATGAGTGTGTGAAATCCTGGGTCGCCAGCACACTCGCCATGGCATGACGGTCGATGCGTGGGGGAGCGAGCCTCCGATTCCACGTCCACCAGCGCTGCTGCAGGCTCGTCGCAATCGTCGCCGGAGACAGGCTCGGAACGTGATGCCCCTTCGATGAAAACGTCGTCGGCGTGACCAGGCGTATCTCCCACGCGGTGTCCTGGTCCTGCTGCGCCAGCTCCTCCCAGGATGCTTGGTTGATGATCTGCCCCTCGGTTGCAATCAGCACCGCGTCGTCCTCGGTGCCTGCGCCCACGCGCATGACGCCTCCCCACGACAGCCATGCATCCAGCGTATCGACCAGGCGATCATCCAGGAAACGCACCTCCACGCCGAACGTGGATTCGGAGTGGCATAGCTCCCCAAGTGAATACGGTTTCACGCTGCCCGCGCCGTGCGGGGGCCGGTGCGCCAGCGTCGGGAACTGGGAAGCCCTGGCCGGGCTGATACCCGGCGGTAAGTCCAACACTGCTGACAGGGCAGCGTGAAGCCGCCTAGGTGTGGCTGGCACCCCTTCGGGCGCGTCAAAGCTCACGTAAACGGACGCTGGCATCGGTGCCTCCCATCACTCGCGTGTGACTGTCATCTCTGACGGTAGCATAAAATGTCTGACAGATCATGTCCAACTGTCAAGTGTTGCGCCTAGTCGACCAATGCCTGCGTAAAAGGACTTTCCCGCATGAAAGTCGCCTTGAGTACCGCTATTTATTTCAATTGGTGAACAACTGTCTAGTGCATTGTTGGATTCATCTGCGGATTTGTGGACTGGGAGCTGCTATAAGCCTGCCGCCCGTCGTCAAAAATGCTCAAATCCCTACCCGTCGCCACAAATTAGGTCAAGACTTCTTAAAATGTGAAACCCCTCTGGGAGGTTTGTCAGGAACCTTGAGATGATTGACACTATGGCGCGTTGTCTGGACTGACCAGGGGCCGCGTCTCCGTTAGCACAGCAGCACAGAAACGAGGAACTCTGATGCACCAACGCTCATGGAAGGCCCTCATCGCGGGAGGAGCCGCCCTCACGGTCGGCTTAACTCTCACCGCGTTCGGAGCGCCCTCCCACGCAGAAGGCGTCGCCGGAATCACCTCCGAGGCGCGCGCCCAGGATGAGGTCATGAACTACGCGGTCAACCTGCCCGCCACCGCCTCGCGCTACGATTTCAACGCGGCCGTCTCCAAGGCCTCGGAAAATGGCGTGGTCCTGGCCCAATACCCCGAATTCAACTCCTTCTTCGTCCAGTCGGTGAAGGCAGCCTATGCGCCCGACCTCGGCAAGAGCCTCGTGGCCGCGGGCATCTCCTACGACTCCATCGGCCCCACCCGCTACAAGACCGTCACGGGTGACGAGGTCCGCACCGAGCAGCCCACGAAGACCGACGCCGAAGCGAACGCCGTCAACGAGGCCGCCGCCGAGCACGAGACCGGCTTGTCTGCCGAATCCCAGCTCAACGACTTCATCCCCGACGAGGGCGACGCCAACGCCTGGGGCCTGTCCGCCATCGGCGCGGTCGAAGCACAGACGGTCGACGTGCCCCGCGCGACAGTCACCGTCGCCGTCATGGACACCGGCATCGACCCCGACCACAAAGACCTGAAGGACCGCATCGACGCCTCGCGCTCGGTCGGCTGCCAGGTCAACGGCATCCCCAACCAGGACCCTTCGGCCTGGAAGGATGACCACTACCACGGTACGCACGTCGCCGGCACCATCGCGGCCTCGCACAACGGTTACGGTGTGGACGGCGTGGCACCCGACGCGACGCTGATCGCCATCAAGACCTCGAACAAGGCCGGCTCCTTCTACCCCGAGTACGTGGCCTGCGCCTTCGACTGGGCGGCCGAGCACAACGTCGACGTGTCGAACTCCAGCTACTACATGGACCCCTACGCCTTCTGGTTGCCGAACGAGGCCTCCCAGGCCGCGGGCCTCGAAGCGGCGTCGCGCGCGGTGCGCTACTCCAAGGAGCACGGCGTCGTTAACTTCGCCTCCGAGGGCAACTCCGACGACGACCACGACAACCCGACGATCGACAAGGATTCCCCCAACGACGTTGAGGGTGCGGCCGTTGAGCGTAACGTCGCGGGCGGCATCGACGTCCCGGCGATGCTGGGCGATTCGGTCCTGTCCGTCTCCGCGCTGAAGCTGCCGACCGGTGCCGACCCGGCTACCGCGAAGCTAGAGCGCGCTGGGTTCTCCAACTACGGCAAGAACTCGGTCGACGTGGCCGCACCCGGCCAGCGCATCTGGTCCACGATGCCCACCTGGGAGAAGGATCCGCCGTTCGGCTACCTGTCGGGCACGTCCATGGCCTCCCCGCATGCGGCGGGCGTGGCCGCGCTGGTCAAGGAGATCCACCCGGATTACACGGCCGATGAGGTCATCGCGCTGGTCAAGAAGCAGGCCGGCTACACCTACGACCGCCTCGCCGAGCCGACGGACGGCAAGGAATACCGCGGCGCGGGCCTGGTCAACGCGCTCGACGCGGTCCTGAAGGATCAGCCCAAGCCCGTCATGGGCAGCATCGAGTACTCCTACGACGGCGGCACTGACTGGCGTCCGCTGGCCGACGCCCACGTCGCAGGCATGATCTACGTGCGCACCACCGTCACCGGCCCGGTCACCACGGCCACCATGAAGGTCGAGGACCAGGATCCCGTGACGGTTGAGGGCACCGGCGAGTTCACCGGCAACCAGGTCGTCCTCCTCGGCGGCCCCTACGACACCAGCAAGCTGCCCGCCGACGAGCCTTTCGCCTCGGTCACTGTGACCGCGGAGGGCCGCAACAAGGACGAGCGCGCCGATGACGATGTCGCGGACGCCGTCCACTTCCACGTCGATGCATCCGCTCACGAGGGCGGCGCGTGGGTGAACGACCCCGCCGGTTGGAAGTACTGCTACACCGACTCGACGTGCGCGAAGGGTCCGCTCGCCATCGGCGCGGACAGCTACTACTTCGACGAGAACGGCATCCTGGGCACCGGCTGGGTCTCCTACGATGGCGCGTGGCACTGGCTGGGTACCTCCGGCCGCATTGCGACCGGCTGGACCAAGGTCGCCGACGCCTGGTATTACATGGACAACTCCGGCGCGATGACGACGGGGTGGACACAGGTGCGCGGCTCCTGGTTCTACCTGGCGGACTCCGGAAAGATGGCCACGGGCTGGACGAAGATCGGCGACTCCTGGTACTACTTCCAGGAGTCGGGCGCGATGGCGACCGGCTGGGTCAACGACGGTGGCACCTGGTACTACCTGAACGAGTCCGGCCAGATGGTGACCGGACGCGTCCAGATCGATGGCACGTGGTACACCTTCGGCAAGTCGGGTGCCTTGCGCCGCTGAGCCACCACTGACGAGGCCGTGGCCCCTTCCCCGGTCACGTGTCCTCGCGCTCTCCTGAGAGCATGAGAAAGCGGGCGGGTCCGAACGTATGGTTCGGACCCGCCCGCTCATATGTTCCAGAGCGGAAAAGGGGCTTCGGGCACTCGAAGCGCCCTAGCCTCGCTCCGGTGTGTCAGCCCAACGAATCGAAGAGGATCTGCAGGCCCTCCGCCATGGTCGGGTGCGCGACCGGGAGGAAGCGGAGCTGCTCGTAGGTCAGGCTACCGGCCATCGCGAGCTGCACGGAGGTAATCACCTCGGAGACGTTCGGGCCGATCAGCGTCGCGCCCAGGATCTGGTGCGTGTTCGCCTCCACGACGGCCTTCCAGAAGCCCTCGCCCGCGTAACGCAGCGTCTTGGCGCGCGGAATCGCAGCCGTCGGAACCTTCGCGATACGCACGTCGAGGCCGGCCTCGCGGGCCTCGCCCTCGGACAGGCCGATGCGGGCCAGCTCGGGGGTGGCAAACACGGCGTAGGGGATCGTGCGGTCCTTCGTGGTGGTCGTCGGATCATCCAGGGACGCGCCTGTCAGCTGCGCGCGGATGATGCGGAAGTCCGACCAGGACGCGTGCGTGAACATGGGGGTGCCCGCGCAGTCGCCGGCCGCCCACACGCCCTCAGCGGACGTGCGCAGGTGCTCATCCACCGCGACGAAACCGCGATCCGTCAACTCAACCCCGGCCTCGTCCAGGCCGATGCCGTCAGTGTTGGGCACGCGACCCACGGCCACCAGGACCGCCTCGGCGGACACCGTGGAGCCATCCGTGAGCGTCAGCGTCGTTGTGTTGCCCTCGCGCGAGGCCGACGCCGCGCGGCCGCGCACGATGCGCACACCGGCGGCCTCAAGGCCAGCCTCAACGACGCGGGCGGCGTCCTCGTCTTCGCGCGGCAGCACGTGATCCCCCGAGGAGATGAGCGTAACGTCCACGCCGAAGGCCGCCATCATCGATGCGAACTCCACGCCGATGTAGCTGGCGCCGATGATCGCCAGGGAGGAAGGCAGCTCCTCCAGGCGCAGGATCTCCTCGTTCGTCCACGCGCCAGACTCCCACAGGCCGGGGATCGCGGGACGCGCCGGGCGCGAACCCAGGTTGATGAGGACGCGCTCGCCGCGGATCGTGCGCTCGCCGCCCTCCTCAAGCGCGATTGTCACCGTACGCTCGCCCGTGAAACGAGCCTCGCCACGGATGAAATCCAGGCCGGGGGCCGCGAACATCTTCTCGTGCGCATCCACCATGGCACCGACGATGCCCTCCTTGTGGGCGCGGAGCTTCGCCAGGTCCACGCGCGCACCCTCGGTACCGACGATGCCGAACGCCTCATCCGTGCGGGCGTCGTTCAGGCGACGAGCCGAGTTGACCAGCGACTTCGTGGGGATACACGCCACGTTAATGCAGGTGCCGCCGACGAAACGCCGCTCCACCATGGCGACCTTCCAGCCGGCCTTCGCGCGTTCCATCGCGAGGGATTTGCCGGCCTTGCCGCCGCCAACAACCAGCAGGTCGACGGTCTCGATTGCGTTCGTGGACATGTTTCTCCTTCAGTTAGTGAGGTGATACTTATTAGAACGACTGGGTGGCGGATCTATTCCACAGGGTGACCACCCCGGGCGTGTCGCTTTTCACTCGCAAACGGCGAGATACCAGTCGATTGGCTGTTGTATGGGAGCGCTATGTCATAGTGTGGTCCTGCCGGTCGTTGAAAGTGCCTCCGGCATGCTTGAATAGAGCCATGAGGGCTCTAGAAATTGGTGATTTCAAGGAGGATGTAGGAGCCGCGCTCGCGCGGGCCTCATCCGGGGAAGTCGTCACGCTCACACAAGAAGGCCAGCCTGTCGCCGAGCTTGGTCCTGTGCGCATGTCGACGTACCAGCAGTTGCGCGACTTGGGTCTCGAGCGCCCCGCCATGGCGGACCTCGACACCTACCAGATGCCGTCCAAAAACCTCCCTGACGGGCGGGGCATCGTCGGCAAACTGCAGGACTGACGAAGTTTGTCACCAGGCTCCATGTGCTACCATGTAGCACATGGAGTCCGTTGGTATTCGGGAACTGCGTCAAAACGCCTCCCAAGTGGTGGCCAGGGCCGCCGCCGGCGAGGTCATTACCATCACTGATCGCGGCCGCCCGGTCGCGCAGATGACGGCGACGCGCCCCAGCAAGATTGAGCAGTTGCGGGCGCAGGGGCGTATCGCGCCCGCAACGCGATCACGTACGAAACTCCCCGTGCCGACGCAGGGGGAGTCGCTCTCCGACGTTCTGGCGCAGATGCGCAACGAGGAACGTTACTGATGCTTCTCTATTTCGACACGTCCGCCATCGTTAAGCTTATGCGTGATGAGGCTGAGACTGCTGCCCTGCATCGCTTCATGAACAGCGAGCCGAACATCTATTTCACGTGCGATCTATCCCGCACGGAGATTGGTCGCGTCGCGATTCGTCAGCAGCTGGACCCCGCAATTGTGGCCGAGACCGTGGGGATCTTTGACATCCTCACACTGGACACGGAAACATACAATCAGGCGGGTTCCCTGCCGCATCCCTTCTTACGCAGCCTCGACGCCATACACTTGGCCTCAGCCCTCGAGCTGGGCAGTGAATTAGACGGAATCGTTACCTACGACGACCGTATGCGCGAAGCTGCGCACGATTGCGGGTTGCAGGTGTTTTCGCCGCGTTGAATGATTCCAAACCCACGGATGCGGTCGCAATGATCCGTTTGCATTGGACTGGCACTTCCCACTAGCTCCGCCGCTTGGCCCGGTTTGTCGGCTCCGCGTGCAGCGGGTCCTCGGGCCACGGGTGCTTGGGGTAGCGCCCGCGCAGCTGCGCGCGCACGTCCCGGTAGGGTCCCGCCCAAAACGACGTCAGGTCCGAGGTGACCGCCGCAGGCCGCCCCGCCGGGTCCGTCAAGTGCAGCACCAGGGGGACGCGCCCGTCCAGCAGGCGCGGCGTGTCCGTCCACCCGAACGCCTGCTGGACGCGCAGCGTGAGCACCGGATGCGCACCGCTCCAGTCAATCGGGCGCGTCCCGCCGGAAGGAATCGGCAGCTTTTCGGGTGCCAGCTCATCCAGGCGCGCCGCCTGGGGCCACGGCAGCAGCGAGCGCAGCACGTCCAGCATCGACACCTGCGACAGGGGAACGCCTGACGCGAGGCGTCGCCCCCACGGAGCCAGCCACTGGTGCGCGCTGCCCGCCAAGGCCTCGTCCGACACGTCCGGCCACGGCTCGCCGAAGACCTCGTGCAGCGCCCGCATGCGCTCCCTCAGGGACGAGGCCTCCTTCCCCCAGCCGAGTTCGCCGAGTCCGCGGGAGGCCAGGTGCTGCGCCACCAGCGCGGTCGCTTCCTTGTCGCTCAGGGCGCGAGCGGGGGAGGAAGACAAGGGGATCGCGCCGAGGCTGCGCGTGCGCGTCGCGCGCAGCACGCCCTTGTCGATCGACGCGTCCGTGCGGGTGACGAGGAGAGTCGTGCCCGCCGCCAGCGCGTCCTCCTCGCTCAGCGGGACGGCGGCGAGGATGCGTGCGTGGCGCGAGGCCGGGGCGCGGTCAATGGAAGCCACCGCCAGCCACTCCTGGCCCTCCAGGGGAGAACCGTCGGGCAGTTCGCCGCCCACGCCGCCCGCCAGAATGTACGCGGACGAGGCCGGGCGACGCCGCGCGATCCACTGCGGGTAAGCGAGCGCGCAGGTCAGGGCCAGCTCGTCCTCGCGGGTTCGCGTGCCCTGTCGCCTCTCCCGAGAGCCACCCGTAGCCCGTGCGTTGCCGCGCGTCGCGTCAGACGTGTCAGTGCCGGGCAGGTCGAGTCCCGCCAACTTCCTGTCGGCCAGCCTGGACACGAGGCCCCTCAGGCGTGCCTCCGTTTCCTTGACGCGCGCCGCCTGGGCGCGGCCGACTCCCGCGTCCCCGCCGCGCCCAAGTCGGCGCTCGAGGCCTCCCAGGTCGGCACCCGGTGCGCGCACGTCCTCCGACAAGAGGGCCACGAAGCGCGCCGCCTTCGACGCCCCCAGGAGAGCGCTCGCAGCCAGAAGCGCCCTGCCCAGGGGCGGGTCCAACGGCAGCGACGCCAAAGTGCGGCCCAGAGTGGTCGCGGCCCCGGCCTCGTCGATGGCACCCAGGGAGGACAAACGCTCCCCGGCGGCCTGCCACGTACCCGCGGGTGGAGCGTCGAGCAGGGCCAGCTCCTCCACCGGCGTGCCCCACGCGGCCACCTGCAAGCGCGCGTCCGTCAGGTCCTGCGTGGCGATGCCCGGAGCGGACTGGGCGGGCCTGCGCGCCACGTCCACGGGGTCCATGACGCGAACGGCGATGCCCGGCCCAGTGCGCGCGGCGCGGCCCGCACGCTGTTCCAAACGAGCAAGCGAGGCGGGAACCGTCACCAGCGAAGACAACGAGCGCCCCGCATCGAAGCGCGGCTCGCGGGCCAGGCCGACGTCGACCACGACGGACACCCCCGGAATTGTCAGCGACGACTCAGCAATCGAGGTGGAGAGGATGACGCGGCGCTG
Organism: Actinomyces sp. ICM47; assembly: GCF_905369875.1. Taxonomy (NCBI): domain Bacteria; kingdom Bacillati; phylum Actinomycetota; class Actinomycetes; order Actinomycetales; family Actinomycetaceae; genus Actinomyces; species Actinomyces sp. ICM47. The sequence goes on along the minus strand of NZ_CAJPJE010000003.1, from coordinate 47,680 downwards.
ATCGGTGGGGGAGAGCGCGCGGTCCTGCTCGGCGGCGCTAAGTTGGCCATGCAAGGTCAGAACCTCGACGCCGGGGACGCTCAGCGCGCCATGCACGGCCTCGATCTCCCCGACGCCCGGCAGGAACACGAGGATCGACCCCTCGGTGGCAGCGACCGTGTCCTCGACCGTGCGCGCCACGTGCGCCAGGTACTCGCGGCGCACACCCACGCGCTCATTCCCGATCGCGCCCACGGCCTCGACGCCGCGCGGCGGGGGAGCGTAACGCAGCTCCAGCGGAAAAATATCGCCCGGAATGTCAACGAGCGCGGGCTCTTCGCCCGTCGCCTCGCGCAGCCACGAGACCGTGCGTGAGGCCTCCAGCGTCGCGGAGGTCAGAGCAATAAACAGGTCCTCGCGCAGCGCTGAGCGCGCATCCAAGGTGAAGGCCAGCGCCAGGTCCGTGTCCAGGTCACGCTCGTGGAACTCGTCGATGACGAGGCCCGCGACGCCCGGCAGCTCCGGGTCACGCTGTAGGCGGCGCAACGCCACGCCCGGCGTCACCATCTCCACGCGCGTGCGCTCGCTAACCCTCGAATCCCCGCGCACCGAATAGCCGACCTGCCCGCCGACCTCCTCGCCAAGCAAGCGGGCGATCCGGCGGGCTGCGGCGCGCGCGGCCACCCTGCGCGGCTGGGTGACGAGCACCCGCCCGGCCGAGGCCTCGTGCTCGGTGAGCGCAACCGCGACAGCGGGCGGCAGCAGCGTCGTCTTACCCGTGCCCGGGGGAGCGGTCACCACCGCGCAGCCGCCCGGTCGCGTCGCCGCCGCGATAGCGCCCAGCGCGCGCGTGACCGGCAGCTCCGGCGGGTTGGAAACAAGTTCTTCGAGGGTGGGCATGGCTCAATATTTCACAAGCGAGTGATACTGCTGACGGGCTTTCACTGCGCGGAGCTGCCGTTTTTTCGCAGCATTTCAACGTCGTACCCTGCTTCTGCCTCTGCGACCCACGCGTCAATCTGGTCCTCGCTGACAGCTTCTCCGTGCACGGTCTGTTTGTTCATACACACAGGCTAATACGAAGGTGATGAGGCTGAGGAAGATGGGGCGGCAGAGTAGACTGGAAGCAGTATGACTACGGAGAACACTGCGCCGACGCTCGCGGCGGCCACCCTCGCACACACCACGGGGCGCGTCACCATCCCCGCAGACATGGACCCGATTGTGGTCCTCGGAATCGCAGACCAGGTGCTTCGCGCCCTCGAACGCGGCTTCCCGCACGTCCGCTTCCTCGTGACCGGGCGCGACATCTCCCTGGCAGGCACCCAGGCGGACATCGACGTGGCCGCCGGACTCCTCGAGGAACTCATCGGCATGGCCCGACGCGGCACCGCCCTGGATGCCACCGCCGTCGAACAGGCCATCGGGCTGCTCGGACGCCTCACCTCGGGCGAAGCCCCCACAGAGGAGATCCTCTCCGCGCGCGGCCGCTCGATCCGCCCCAAGACCCCCGGCCAGAAGGCCTACACGGACGCCATCGACCGCGCCACCGTCGTCTTCGGCATCGGCCCCGCGGGCACGGGCAAAACCTACCTGGCTATGGCCCAGGCCGTGCGCCGCCTCCTCTCCGGCGAGGTGCGCCGCATCGTCCTGACCCGCCCCGCCGTCGAGGCCGGGGAAAACCTGGGCTTCCTGCCCGGCTCCCTCACCGACAAGATCGACCCCTACCTGCGTCCCCTCTACGACGCCCTGGGGGACATGCTCGACCCCGAGGCCCTGCCCAAGCTCATGGCCGCCGGCACCATCGAGGTCGCGCCACTGGCCTACATGCGCGGCCGCACCCTCAACGACTCCTTCATCATCCTGGACGAAGCCCAAAACACGACGGTAGGCCAGATGAAAATGTTCCTCACGCGCCTGGGCTTCGGCTCCAAGGTCGTCGTCACGGGCGACGCCTCGCAGGTCGACCTGCCGGGCAGCCAGACCTCCGGCTTGTCCGTCGTCGAAAACATCCTGGGCGACATTGACGACATCGAATTTTGCCGCCTGACCAGCGCCGACGTCGTGCGCCACGAGCTGGTTGGTGCGATCATCGACGCCTACCAGCGCTACGACGATCGAAACGCCGCGCGCCGCGCGCGCACCCGCAGCCACAACACCGCACGCAGGGAGTACACGTCATGACCGAGGTCATCAACGAGACCGACTACGAGATCAACGAAGCCGAGTTTTCCGCCCTGGCCGACTACGTGCTCGACCAGATGCATGTCAGCTCCGACGCGGAAGTCAACATCATCTTCATCGACCCCGAGCCGATGGAAGACCTGCACGTGCGCTGGCTCGACCTGCCCGGCCCGACCGACGTCATGAGCTTCCCCATGGACGAGCTGCGCCCCGGCACGGCCGACCGGCCCACGCCCCCCGGCATGCTCGGCGACATCTGCATCTGCCCGGCGATCGCCTCCCGCCAGGCCGCAGAATCCGGCCACAGCGCCGCCGAAGAAATGCTGCTCCTGGCCACGCACGGCATGCTGCACCTCCTCGGCTACGATCACGCGACCGATGCCGAGCGCGAGATCATGTTTGCCCTCCAGCGCAAGCTCCTGCTGACCTTCCTGGCCACCCGATGACCCTCACCGTGCCCCTGGAGGCAGCCCCGGCCTCGTCAATCGTCGGTGTGCCCTCCATGGCCCTCCTGATCCTGGCAGTCATCGCCCTGGCCTTCGCGTCCATCGCGCAGAGCGTCGAGCAGGCGATTCAGCGCCTGACCCTGGCCGGCGTCGAAGACCTCATCGAGGAAGAATACAGGAACGCGCGCACCCTCTACGGCCTCGTCGATCACCGTCGGCGCACCCTGCTGTCGCTGCGCGCTTTCCGTACCTTCTGGCAGGTCGTCTACGCCGTCACGGGCACCATCGTCCTGGTGGACACGCGCCTGCCATGGTGGGCGATCGCCCTCATCGCGGTGTCCGTCATCGCAGTGATCCAGCTGATTTTCGTCTCCTTCCTGCCCGCCCAGTGGGGCGCGCGCAACCCCGAAGGAATCGCGTTGGTCGGAACGGGGCTGGCTGATCGCCTCGCGCGCCTCAGCCACGTCGCAGACCCGCTGCTGACTCGCGTACGCTCTTCACGCCCCGCCCCCGAACCAACCGAAGCGCAGGCGCGCGCCGAACTGATCTCCGACCTGCGTGAAATCGTCGACGAGGTCGGCGAACCCGAAAGCTTCGAGGAAGAGGACCGCGACATGGTCCGATCCGTCCTGGACCTGGGGCACACGCTCGTGCGCGAGGTCATGGTGCCGCGCACCGACATGGTGACCATCGACGCGGACACGCCCGCGCCCTCCGCCCTGCGCCTGTTCGTGCGCTCCGGCTTCTCGCGCATCCCCGTCGTCGGCGACGACGTGGACGACATCCGAGGCATCCTGTTCTTCAAAGACCTGGTCTCCCGCTGGGAAGCCACCGGCGGCCACCTGGACCTGCGCGCCGAGCAAATGATGCGCCCCGCCGAGTACGCCGTCGAAATGAAGCCCGCGGACGACATGCTGCGCCAGATGCAAGCCGAGCGCTTCCACATGGCCATCGTCATCGACGAATACGGCGGCGTCGCCGGCCTGGTCACCCTCGAGGACATCCTCGAGGAGGTCGTCGGTGAACTCACCGACGAACATGACCGCCACTCCATCGAACCCGAGGAAACAGAGCCGGGCACCTGGCGCGTGCCCGCACGTTACCCGATTTCCGAGCTGGGCGAGCTCCTCGGCCGCGACATCGAAGACGAGGACGTCGACTCCGTCGGCGGCCTTCTCGCCAAGGCGATCGGCAAGGTTCCGCTGCCCGGCGCGACCGGCACCCTCGCCGGCGTCATGATGACGGCGGAAGAGGCGCGCGGACGCCGCCGCCAAGTCTCCACGATCCTGTGCCGCCTCGACCCCGACGTCCAACTCATCACCGACCACAACCCCGCCGACGACAAGGACAACTGACATGCGATTTCCCTCCGACGACGAACTCATGGCCGGCCCCAATGCCTTCGGGGACGCGCGCATCGAGGTAGCACCCGACGCCGCCGACCCGGAAGCCGACGCCCGCGCGCAAATCGAGGCCGGCCTCGGCGAAACCTCGGACGAGGCCGGGGCTGAGTCCGGCGACGACGCGGACTCCGAGGACTCTGACGGCTCTGAGGACTCTGAGGAGGACGAGGACTACGACGACCTCGAGGGCCTGGAGGATGAGGAGGACGCCGATCTCGACGCGTTCGAGGCGCTGACCTCGCTGGCGTCCCTGCGCGAGGACGCGGCAGCGACCATTGAGATCCCGGACTTTCCCGAGGACTTCCGCGCTGGCTTTGTCTCGATTGTCGGGCGCCCCAACGTCGGCAAGTCGACCCTGACGAACGCGTTGGTCGGGCGCAAGATCGCGATCACCTCGGGCCGTCCCGAGACGACGCGCCACAACATCCGCGGCATCGTGCACGGGGAGGGCTACCAGCTGGTCCTCGTGGACACCCCCGGATACCACCGGCCGCGTACGCTGCTGGGCAAGCGCCTCAACGACATGGTGCGCGAGGCCCTGTCCGAGGTCGATGTCGTGCTCTTCTGCCTGCCCGCCGACCAGCGGATCGGCCCCGGCGACCAGTTCATCGCCCGCGAGCTGCGTGGCATCAAGCGCCCGATCATCGCGGTGGCCACCAAGTGCGACGCCGTGCCGCGCGAGCGCGTCATGAAACACCTGCTGTCCATCGAAAAGCTGGGGGAGTGGGCCGCCATCGTCCCCGTCTCCTCCGTGGAGGGCAAAGGCATCGACCACCTGCGCGAGGTGCTCGCCGAGACTGTGCCGCTGTCTCCGCCGCTCTACCCCGAGGGCGACGTTACCGACGAGTCGCGCGACACCCTCATCGCCGAGTTCATCCGCGAGGCCGCCCTGGAAGGCGTGCGCGACGAGCTGCCGCACTCCCTGGCCGTCCAGGTCGAGGAGATCATCGAACGACCCCGCCGCGAGGGCGACGACCGCCCGCCCATGCTCGACATTCACGTGAACGTCTACGTCGAGCGCGACTCCCAAAAGGCCATCATCATCGGCCGCAAGGGTTCGCGCCTCAAGCAGATCGGCACCCAGTCGCGCGCCCACATCGAGGAGCTGTTGGGCCAGCGCGTCTTCCTGGACCTGCACGTGCGCACTGCGAAGGACTGGCAGTCCGACCCGAAAATGCTGGGCCGATTGGGCTTCTGATATGCCCAGCGTCATCCGCGTGCGCGGTGCCCGTGTCCACAACCTGAAGAACGTGGACGTTGACGTTCCCCTGAACACCTTCGTTGCGGTCGCGGGCGTGTCCGGGTCGGGCAAGTCCTCCTTGGCTCTGGGCACGCTCTATGCGGAGGGTTCACGGCGTTACCTGGAGTCCCTGGCGACCTACACGCGCAGGCGTATCTCCCAGGCAGCCAAGGCCTCGGTGGACGAGGTGGCGCACGTACCTGCCGCGCTCGCGTTGCGCCAGCGCCCCGGCGTGCCCGACGTGCGCTCCACTTTCGGCACGGCGACGGAACTCCTCAACCATCTGCGCCTCCTGTTCTCGCGCGCGGGTTCCTACCTGTGTCCGAACGGGCACCGCGTCCCTCCCTCGCGTAACGTCGCCCGGGGGGTTCCTCTCACGTGCCCGCAGTGTGTGGACTCCTTCTACGGTCTCGGCGCGGAGGAAATGGCCTTCAACTCGGGCGGCGCGTGCCCGGTGTGCGAGGGGATGGGCGTCCAGCGCGTCGTCAACCGAGCGTCCCTCGTGCCCGATGAATCCCTCACTATTGACGAGGGCGCGGTTTCCCCGTGGGGGTCCCTCATGTGGAAGCTCATGAAGGACGTCGCCCGCGAAATGGGCGTGCGCACGAATGTGCCCTTCCGGGACCTGAGCGATGCGGAGAAGACGATCGTCTACGAGGGACCCGCCGAGAAACGTCACATCGTCGTCGCCACCAAGACCGGTGGCGCGGAGCTGGACTTCACCTACTTCAACGCGGTCGCCACGGTCGAAAACGCCCTGTCGAAGGCGAAAGACGAGAAGGCTCTCGCCCGCGTCGACAAGTACCTCATCACCCGCACGTGCCCGGCCTGCGACGGCACGCGCCTGGGGGAGCGGGTGCGCTCCACGCTGATCGAGGGCATCGACCTGGGCGAGGCCTCTCGCCTGACGCTCACGGAGCTGCGCGAGTGGGTCCAGCGTGTCCCCGGCCTCGTTCCGGATGAGGTAGCTCCCATGGCCCGCGTCATCGTCGAGGAGATGACCGAGCCGATGCAGCGTCTCGTGGAACTCGGTCTGTCTTACCTGTCTCTCGACCGCGCCTCCTCGACGCTATCCAACGGCGAGCGTCAGCGCGTGCAGCTCGCCCGCGCCGTGCGCAACCAGACGACTGGGGTCCTCTACGTTCTCGACGAGCCGACCATCGGCCTGCACCCCGCCAACGTTGACGGCGTCCTGGCGATCATCCGTCAGCTCCTCGCCGACGGGAATTCCGTTGTCGTTGTCGACCACGACACACGTGTCCTCGCAGCCGCGGATCACCTGATCGAGATCGGACCCGGAGCGGGAGCGGACGGCGGTCGCGTCATCTTCCAGGGGTCTATCGACGAGGCCTCCCACGTCCCCGCATCCCGCATCGGCCCATACGTGGCTGGGTCTCGTCGGGTTGAGCGCGCGGCGGGGGAGTCGGATCAGGGCACGGATATCGATGGGCGCGGCGCGCTTTACTTGGAAACCTCGCAGATACACACGGTGCAGTCCCTGAGCGTGGACATACCCGTCGGATCTCTGACAGCCGTCACGGGCGTGAGCGGCTCGGGCAAGACGACGCTCGTGCTGGAGTCGCTGGTTCCCGCGCTGCGTGCGCGCCTTGCTGGTGAGCCTTTACCCGCGCACGTGCGCGACGTGGACGCCGCCGGGATCTCCCGCGTCAACCTGATCGACGCGACACCGATCGGCGTGAACGTGCGCTCGACCGTGGCCACGTATTCCGGTGTGCTGGACGAGCTGCGCCGGGCGTTCGCGCGCACGGAGGAAGCGCAGGCGGCTGGACTGAAGCCCGGCGCGTTCTCCTACAACACGGGTTCGCTGCGATGCCCGACCTGCGACGGGACCGGGCAGATCACCCTGGATGTGCAATTTTTGCCCGACGTGGACATTGAGTGCACAGATTGTCGAGGGAGCCGCTACGGCGCGCAGGCCGCATCGATTCGCCGCGATGGCCTCTCGTTACCCGATATTTTGGCGATGAGCGTCGACGAGGCCCGGGTGGCCGTGCGCGGGCTGAAGAAAGCAGGCGTCCTCCTCGAGACCCTGGCCGGCCTCGGCCTGGGCTACCTGACGCTCGGCGAGGCCACGCCCGCTCTGTCCGGTGGCGAGGCGCAGAGACTCAAGCTGGCCTCGGAAATGGGGAGGCGTCAGGACGGCGCGCTCTTCGTCTTCGATGAGCCGACCATCGGCCTGCATCCGGACGACGTGCAGGTCCTCGTGGATGTGCTCCAGCGCCTCATCGAGCGGGGAGCGACCGTTGTCGTGATCGAGCACGACCTGGACTTGATCCGCTGCGCTGACTGGGTCATCGACATGGGCCCAGGCGGCGGCATCGAGGGCGGTCGCATCGTCGCACAGGGCACCCCGAGCGAAATTGCGGCCAACGAGGCCTCGGTGACGGGCCGTTACCTGCGCTGACGGGGTCATCATTACCGGCTCAGTGCCCTGTGCACGGGCTGGTTGTGGGCCAGGAGTGGCTCGGTTTGCCAGTGCCGCGTTTATTCTTGTGTGTTGGGGCGCTGCACCCGATCCGTAGGCAATGCACCTCTTCTGATCGGGTGCAGTGCCCCTGATCGGGTGTAGTGCCCCTGATCGGGTGCAGTGCCCCCGTGCTTCTGGCAGTTGTGGCGGTTGCCGGGGACGTGGGTGTCTTCTGGGAGTTGCCTTCTGCTGGGTTTTTGTGGCCTCGTGTTGTGGTCCTCAGAAGGGCCGAGCTGCCATGCCCTGGGACAGAACAGCCCACGAAGAAGGCATAACGCGGTGCCCGGCTACCGAATGGCAGCCGGGCACCGCGCTGTATTGTGATCAGATCACTTGACGATGACGACTCGCAGGAAGCGGGGACCGTGCACGCCGTTGACGCGGACCAGCTCGATGTCGGAGGTCGCCGAACCGCCGGCGATCCAGGTCATGGGACGGGTCGGATTCTTACTGAGGATGTCCACCGCCTGGGGGACCGTGGGGACGATGTCGGCGGCCTTGAGGACGACGACGTGGGTGTCGGGCACGAGCGAGATCGCGCGTCGACCCTGGTCGGGCTCTCCGTCGAGAACGATGGTGCCGGAGATAGAGATAGCAACGCGGCAGCGCGTGACGACCGCGTCGATCTCATCCAGCTCCAGCGTCGGGATGGCCTGCTCACGGCTATCCTCACGGACCGTGCGACCGTCGCGGGCAGCGGCCTTCTTGAAGGCCTCGTCCAGGCCGGTCGGCACGACGACGGAGGTGGCCTTCTGGTCGGCCAGGAAAGTCGAGATCGCGTCGGCGACCTCGGACTCCTTGGAGACCACGACGACCTTTGCCGAGTAGTCCTCAAGCTTTTCGATCATTTCGTCGATGACGGCCTGCGAACCGGGCGCGTGCTCGGTGGAACGGATGTAGTCGCGGGGGATCGGGCGCACGGGACGGCCCTGCTGGGAACGGGAGATGGCGTCGCGTGCGCGAGCCAAGATCGCGGTCTTTGCGTCCATGGTGGTGGTGCTCATGTCACGCCTCCTTCGGGGTCGTGTTGGTGGTCATGCCGTGTTCGGAAGCGAGCGGGAGTCCTGTAGCGGGGCGGTCCGTGCGCGGCGCATTGGCGTCGGAGTCCTTGTGGGTGCGCTTCCACCACTGACGGAAGGTCTCCTTCGGGGCGACCGGCAGGTCGCGTGCGCGCGTCCACAGCGAGGCCGGGAACGGCAGTGCACCGATGGCACCCTTCTTGGCGAACAGGCGGGTGGCCTTCGTGCCGGTGCCCGCCATCTTCCACAGCGTCGAGTTCGACATGACGGGCGTGGCCATGCCCAGCGCGAGGTCCCACACGTCGGGCACGAGGTTGCGCTTGACATCAACCGTGCGCGCTCGCATGTGGATGAGGATCGTCGGGATGTCGATCTTGACGGGGCAGACTTCGCCACACGCGCCACACAGGGAGGAGGCGAAGGGCAGGGTGTGCACCGGATCGTCCTCGGCGAGGCCCTGGGTGAGCTGCGGGGTCAGGATCGCGCCGATGGGGCCCGGGTAGACGGAGCCGTAGGCGTGGCCGGAGGTGTGCTGGTAGACCGGGCAGATGTTCATGCAGGAGCCGCAGCGGATGCAGGCGAGGGCCTGGCGGCCGATCGGGTCGGTGAGGACCTTGGTGCGGCCGTTATCCATGAGGATCAGGTGGAACTCCTGCGGGCCATCGCCGGGGGTGACGCCCGTCCACATGGAGGTGTAGGGGTTCATGCGCTCGCCGGTCGCGGAGCGGGGGAGCAGCTGGGAGAAGATCTCCACGTCCTGGAAGCGGGGGACCAGCTTCTCGATGCCCATCAGGGTGATGAGTGTGTCGGGCAGGGTCAGGCACATACGGCCATTGCCCTCGGACTCGAAGATGGAGACGGTGCCGGTTTCCGCAATACCCATGTTGGTGCCGGACACGGCGACCTTGGCGTGCAGGAACTTCCTACGCAGGTGGGCGCGGGCGGCGGCCGTCAGTTCGGTCGGGTCGTCGGAGAGGTCACGGGGCGCGTCCTCCATGCGATCCAGGAAGATACCGCGGACCTCGGAGCGGTTGCGGTGGATGGCGGGGACCACGATGTGGCTGGGCATGTCGTCAGCCAGCTGGACGATCATCTCGGCGAGGTCGGTCTCGCGAGCGCTGATGCCCTGGTCCTTCAGGTACTCGTTGAGGTTGGTCTCCTGGGTGGCCATGGACTTGACCTTGACGACCTCGGTGACGCCCTTGGACTTGATGATGTCCGCGACGATGCGGTTGGCCTCGTGCTTGTCGCGCGCCCAGTGGACGATACCCCCGCGGGCGGTCACGTTGCGCTCGAACTCCTCGAGCAGCTCGGGCATGCGCGAGGCGACCTCGAACTTGACGGCTTCGGCGGCGCTGCGCAGGTCCTCCCAGTCCGGCATTTCCGCGACGCGCTGGGCGCGCTTAGAGCGGATCGTGCGGGTGGCGTGGCCCAGGTTGCGGCGCATCTGGGTGTTGGCCAGCGTCTTGTGGGCGCCTTCCGGGAAGGTCGTGCCCCAGCGGAGGGTGTCCTCGGGGATGGTGACGGTGGTGCGCCAGCCGCCGGTGTGCGACTCGGGGGCGGAGGGCATTCCGATGAACGTTGCGGTCATGTCAGATCACCTGTGCGCTTTCGGGTGCGAAGGAGATGTTGCCCTCGAAGGGCTGGTCCTTGGTGGATGCCAGGATTTCGGCGAGGTGCATGGGGCGGATGCCGGAGTTGAGGCGGGAGAGGCCGCCGCCGACGTGCATGAGGCAGGAGTAGTCGCCCATGACGAGGACTTCGGCGCGCGTGGACATGACGTTGGTGACCTTGTCCGCGAGCATGGAGGTGGAGGTCTCGGAGTTCTTCATGGCGAAGGTGCCACCGAAACCGCAGCAGACCTCGGCGTCGGGCAGGTCGACGAGGGTCAGGCCCTCGACGGCGCGCAGGAGGCGGTAGGGGCGATCGCCGACCTTGGCGATACGCAGCGAGTGGCAGGTCGGGTGGTAGGTGACGGTGTGGGGGAAGTAAGCGCCCACATCCTCCAGGCCGAGAACGTCGGTGAGGAGCTCGGTCAGGTCGTAGGTGTGCGCGGCGATGCGCTGGGACTGCTTGGCCAGCTCGTGGTCACCCACGTGCTCGGCGACGACCTTCTGCTCGTGGCGCACTGCACCGGTGCAGGAGCCGGAGGGGACGACGATGGCGTCCCACTCGCCGTCGAGCACGGGCTCGAAGGCCTTGACATGGTTGCGGGTGATCTTGGCTGCGTCTTCGAAGTAGCCGGTGTTGGCGTGCATCTGTCCGCAGCACACCTGGCCTTCAGGGAAGACGACTTCGTGGCCGAGGCGCTCGAGCAGCGTTACTGTCGCCTGGGCGGCCTGGGGGAACATGACGTCTGCCAGGCAAGTGGAAAAGAGAGCGATTCGCACTGGGGATCCTTCCTCGTGGGTGCTGTCGCCCATTAGTATGACTGGGTCTGAGGTCCCAGGAGAACGATTCTGTGGGGTCCCCGCGAAGTTACCTGTGAGAGTGGCGGAAATATGCGGAAAAGTCGTTGTAAATAGTCCGTTGAAAATCGCCGTCAAACAGGTCATCTAGGACCTCTGGGACCCGACTTAGAACAAGGTGATCTTGCGTTTATCGTTTGTCTCTCGTCGCATGACCGCGTGCAGTAACCCCGGCCTCGTTCATGGAGGGGGCATGAACGAGGCCGGGGCAGGCAATCGTGGGCGCGGCGCGGTCAGCCGGTGGTGCCCTCACCGGTGACGATAATGAGGTTGCAGTCGGCAGACGCCGCGAAGCCAGTGATGGTGAACGACCCCCAGTCGGAGTAGATGTCGTTCGCCTTCGTGTTGAGAATATCGTTCGCGTGATCGGAGGGGACCGTGTAGAAGTGGCAGTCCTTCGGCACGTACTGGTAGAGGCCCGGGTAGATGCCGGGCAGGAGGGAGTTGTTCCCGTCTGCGCCGTCCGTGAGCATCTGGATCGTGTCGGCGCGGACGGTCGCGACGCCGGTCACCCAGAAGTGGTGGTCGGGGGAGGGCAGTCCGCGTCCCTCAGGGAAGTTGGCCGCCGCGACGTGTCCCTCGGTCGCGCCCATGGTGGGCATGCGCACGTTGAAGGAATCGGTGCGCTCCTGGACCTTGATCTCCCCGTCGGTTGTGTAGGTGAATTCCGCGAAGCGGGGATCCTCGAGGAGGCGCTCACGTGAGGATGGTGAGCCGAAGGGGTTGCAGGCGGCGGTGAGAGCCGCGACTGCTGCGAACGCGGTCAGTAAACGCAGGGGAATCTTCATCGGAGGGCCTTCCTGACGGAGGGACGCAACGGGCGTCGTTGCGGCATTCAGTGCGTCGAGGCTACAAGCGTGCGCAACGTGCACGCAAATAAGTGGGGCCCGGCAGACGCGCGTCTGCCGGGCCCCACCGCACACAATGACGGGAATTAGTGCGGCATGTAGGAACCCAGCCACCCCTGGGAGGCGACGAACACCAGGACGCACAGCACCAGGAGCAGGCCAATCGAGTACGGAGCGGCCTTCTTGAGGATCTCCGCGTCCGAACCCTCCGAATCGACGGAGGTAGCGGCAATCGCCAGGTTTTGCGGGGACACGATCTTGCCGATGCCACCGCCGATGGTGTTGGCGGCCAGCAGGATGGATGGGTCGAGGCCCGCACCCGCAGCAGCGGTGGACTGCAGGTTCGCGAAGAGCGCGCCCGCCGAGGTCGCGGAGCCGGCGACGGCCGTGCCGATCCAGCCCAGGATGGGGGAGAGGAAGGCGAAAGCAGCACCCGTCGTCGCCAGGGCGGCACCGATGGAGGTGGTCTGGCCCGAGAAGTTCATGACGAAGGCCAGCGCCATGACAGAGGCAATCGTCAGGATCGCCATGCGCAGCGAGTAGATGGTGCGCGGCAGGACCGTGAACATCTCACCCACGGAGGTCTGGAAGCGACCGTTCGAGGAGTTCGTGCCGTACACGATGGCGACGATGATGCCGGTGACGAAGATCCAGGTGCCGGGGTTGGACAGGATCGACAGCGAGTAGATCGCGGCGCTTGAGGGGGTACCGTCGGCGGTCAGCAGGTTGCCGTAGACGCCGGGCCAGTGGATCTTGACATCCGTGGAGGAGAAGAAAGCAGCGACGGGCTTGGCCAGCTTCGTGATCGCGATGATAACGACGACGAGGACGTAGGGCAGCAGGGCCAGGCCGATGCGCGACCCGGTGGGCTTGTCGGATTCGTCGGTCGTCGTGGCGAATTCCTCGGGGGTCGTGGGACCCCAGAAGAGGAGGAAGACATAGCAGGCGGCGAAGCCGAGGAGGGAGGCGACGACCGCGGTCAGCTCGTAGGAAACGGAGGGGGTGAAGAAGTGGCCGACGCCGGCTGCGGCACCCGCGACGAGGGCGAGGGGCCAGAGCTGGCGCACGCCGCGCCCGCCGTCCAGGATGAACAGCATCAGGAACGGGATGAACAGACAGAAGATCCAGGTCAGGTGGCCCATGTCGCCTGCGACGATGACGGGTTCAGCGCCACCGAGCTTGCCGGCGGTCGTCGTGGGGATGGCCATAGCGCCGAAGCCGACGTTGATAGCGTTGCCGACGACGGTGACGACGGCTGCCTTGATCTTCGGGACGCCCAGGGTCACGAGCATGGCGCAGGTGATGGCCACGGGCGCGCCGAAGCCAGCCAAGCCCTCGAGCAGGCCGCAGAAGCACCAGGCGACGAGGAGTGCCTGGGCGCGCTGGTCGCCGCGACCGATCGTGTTGAACACGGCCTTGAGATCGGACGATCGGCCGGACTTCTCCGTGAGGTTGTAGAGCCATACGGCTGCGATGATGATGTAGATGATGGGCATGAAACCCATGGCCGCGCCCTGCGTACCGGCCAGGAGCGCCATGCCGATGGGCATCTTGAACGCGAGGACCGCGATGACGAGGGACGTGACGAGTGAGATGATCGCGCACCAATGGGTGGCGACCTTGAACACGCCCATGAGAACGAAGAAGAGGATGAGAGGGAGGAGGCCGACGATGGCCGTCAGGAAGACGTTGCCCGCGACCGACGTCGTCGAGGGGGTAAAGGATTGGGCTAACAACAGGGGGGTCATGACTGCTCCGCGCATCGCTGAGTGGGACATTGGACCCATTTATCATGGCATATGAATGGCGCGATTGACGAATGTTGGTGCGGATTTTCAGGCCGTTGGTCCTTGACGCATCCGACGTGTCTTGGTGATGCGTCGTCGGATCGTCGCGCCGCATCTCACGTCCAGTATGTGCAGCCCTCTCTCACGTCACCAGGAGCGTCGATAGACTACGAAGTGTGAAGACTACATCTGACGTTCCCGTTCCCACCGGCTCGCGCATGCCTATTGGCAAGTACCGTGCGTTCCTGGATACGAATCCGATCGACCTGTCGGATCGCCAGTGGCCCTCCAAGCACATCACGAAGGCGCCGCGCTGGATGTCCACCGACCTGCGCGATGGCAACCAAGCCCTCATTGAGCCGATGGACCCGGCTCGCAAGCGCCACATGTTCGACCTGCTCATCAAGCTGGGCTACAAGGAGATCGAGATCGGTTTCCCCTCGGCCTCGCAGACCGATTTTGACTTCGTGCGTTCGCTGATCGAGGATGACGCGGTGCCCGAGGACGTCACGATCTCGGTGCTGACCCAGTCGCGCCCCGAGCTGATCGAGCGCACTGTCGAGGCCATGGTCGGCTTCCCGCGCGCCACCGTTCACCTGTACAACGCGACCGCCCCCGTGTTCCGCGAAGTGGTCTTCCGTGCGGACAAGGCGCAGACGATTGAGCTGGCCCAGTTCGGTGCGCGCGAGGTCATCGCTCAGGCGGAGAAGCGCCTCGGGGATGACACGATTTTCGGCTTCGAGTACTCCCCGGAGATTTTTGTCGACACGGAGCTGGACTTCGCCCTCGAGGTGTGCGAGTCGGTCATGGATGTGTGGGAGCCGGGCGAGGGGCGCGAGATCATCCTGAACCTGCCCTCCACGGTCGAGCGCGCAACGCCGAATGTCTTCGCCGACCAGATCGAGTGGATGAGCCGCAACCTGAGCCGCCGCGAGTACATCGCTCTGTCCGTTCACCCCCACAACGATCGAGGCACCGGCGTGGCCACGGCGGAGCTGGCACTCCTGGCGGGAGCGGATCGCATCGAGGGCTGCCTGCTGGGCCAGGGCGAGCGCACCGGGAACGTCGACCTGGTGACGCTGGGTCTGAACCTGTTCAGCCAGGGCATCGATCCGGGCATCGACTTCTCGGACGTGGACGCGATCCGTCGGACGGTCGAGTACTGCACGCAGATGGAGACCTCTCCGCGCGCCCCCTACGTCGGCGACCTCGTCTACACGAGTTTCTCCGGCTCGCACCAGGACGCGATCAAGAAGGGTTTCGCGGCCCGCAAGACGAAGGTGGATGCGGCCGGTGGCGACGAGAACGCTGTCGTGTGGGAGCTGCCCTACCTGCCGATCGACCCGCACGACGTGGGCCGCTCCTACGAGGCCGTGGTGCGCGTGAATTCGCAGTCCGGCAAGGGGGGCGTCGCCTACCTCATGTCGACCGCGCACTCCCTGGAGCTTCCGCGTCGCCTGCAGGTGGAGTTCTCCCGCATCGTTCAGCGTCACACGGACACCTATGGCGGCGAGATCAACGCGGCAACGCTGTGGAAGATCTTCGCGGACGAGTACCTGCCCACCAGCGCCGCTCCCGGCCTGGAGCCGTGGGGCCGTTTCGAAATGCGCTCTTCGCAGGTGTCTTCTATCGATGATGAGCACGTCGAACTCAATGCGACGCTCTTCGACGGTGGCGAGTCCGTGAAGGTCCAGGCGGTGGGTACGGGTCCGATCGACGCCTTCGTCTCGGCGCTGCACGAGTTCGACCTGGACGTGCGTATCCTCGACTACTCCGAGCATGCGATGAGCCAGGGCCGCGACGCGCGCGCCGCCGCCTACGTGGAGGCGGCCGTAGATGGCCAGATCGTGTGGGGTGTCGGTATCGACTCCTCGATCACGCGCGCCTCGTACAAGGCTGTTATTTCGGCGGTCAACCGCGCTTTGCGCTGAGCGCATCGACAGAGGAAACACCGGCCTCGTCCCAATGGGCGAGGCCGGTGTTTTGCTGCGCGTCAGGCGCGTGCCGAGGTCATGGTTGGCTTCTGCGTGAATATGGTGAGCGCGTGCAGTACCTGGCCGTCGAGGATGCGGGAGATCCTCTCTGTGAGGATATAGGGGTCGGAAGTCATGCCGGAAGCCAGCCACTGGCTGACGTGTCCGAGCATGCAGAGCGTGAAGTGGTCGGCGATGAACACGCGGTCGCCCTCGGTGACTCGCAGGTCTTGGCTCAGCTCGTCAACGACGGGTTCCATGACGGAGTGCAGCTGCTTGTAGAGGAAGATCTGGAATTCCTCCATGCCGAGCGAGGAGAGGACCGAGCGGGTCTCCTCCGGGTGGGACTGCATCCACACGAGCATGGCGAGCAGCCCGTCGGACCATTCGTCGTAGGTGGAGTGGGCGGCGACCTGGTTGCCGACCTCGCGCTTAAAGACCCACACGGTCAGGTCGCGAATGTCGGAAAAATGATAATAAAAGGCCTGACGGGTCACGCCGGCGGCGCGCGTGAGACCGGAGACTGTCACCTTAGACAGGGGTGTGGTTGTCAGCGCGTCGCGTAAGGCGCGCGCGAGTGCCGTTTTGGCATCAGTGTGGGGCATCAGAAGTCCTCGTCAGCGGTAAAAGAGAGGTTACGTGCGGACTGTACATGTCGGAATGCGGAACCGCTAGATCCCGCGTCTAGACACAGTTGCCTGTTTGGGTAGCGTGTCCTCTCTTACACGTGAATACGCCGCACATTTTGTATTTTGACACCATGTTCTGACCGTAATCAAGAAGTTACATTTGGCATTGTAGTAAAGGTTTGCCGCTGTGTCATGCGTGGTGTGTGGGGTCGTTGTTGTGACACTTCCTTGCTTCTGTGGTCAGGTTACGATGCAGGGGTTGTCGTCACAGGGGAGTGTGGGGGAGGTGTGTAGAAAGAATCCCGGCCTCGTCGATGAGGACGAGGCCGGGGTGAGGCAAGCTGTGCACCTTCGCGCGGTCGGTGGGAGGTCCGCGTTACTGTGCCAGGCGCGCCAGAGCCGGGGTGGTTTGGTCGGTCATGAGGACGCGCATGCGAGCGATCGCCAGCGAGGGGTTGACCTCCAGGCCGGAGAGCATCCACTGGGCCATATGGGCGGTGGTTGCCAGGGCAAAGTGCTGAGCGACGACGTCGCGCGCGGTGGCCGTGGCTGTGCCGGGCAGGCGAGACTCGATGAGTTCCTGGATGTGCGAGGCAAAGAAGGCCCACAGGTCGTTCGGTTCGATGGTCTTCATTGCGGAGGCGGTTTCATCACGATGCTCATGCATCCACATCATCGTCGTCTCGATGGCATCAAGCCATTCTCCCGAACCGGTGGTCAGGCGAGCTGTGACCTCCTCGCGGAAAACCCAGGAATTGAGGTCGTTGAGCGAGCTGAAGTGGTAGTAGAACGCTTGACGGGTAACCCCCGCAGCGCGTGTCAGTGCGCTGACAGAGATCTTTGACAGTGGCATTTGCGTCAGGGCCTGACGCAGCGCAGTGCCAAGCTTTTCACGGGCATCAATCGGGGGAGCCATATCTTTCCTTCCTTCGACGGTTACGAGTAAACCATACCACTTACGAGAAAACTATCTACCCGAAAACTACCTTAAAGGTGTTAGACCGACCACGCTGTCAGTTTCTCATACTTTGTTGACAACGCCCACAGATAGACTTGTCGGCGATTCTGACACCACACTTCACAAGGAATTTCGCCAATCGCGACGCCCCGAGCGCGAGGCAACCCCGGCCTCGTACCCGTGACACAATGTGTCCGTGATGAAGTCCTATCGAGACGAGGCGATCGTCCTGCGCACCCACAAGCTGGGCGAAGCCGACCGCATCATCACCCTGCTCACTGCCGAACACGGTCAAGTCCGCGCCGTCGCCAAGGGCGTACGCAAGACGACCTCGAAGTTCGGTGCGCGCGTCGAACCCTTCTCCGTCATCGACGCACAGCTCTACATCGGGCGCACCCTCGACACCCTCACTCAGGTCACCTCCATCGCCCAATACGGCGACGCCATCGCCGCCGACTACGACCTCTACCTGGCGGCAACCGTCGTCGTCGAAACCGCGCAGCGGCTGACCGCCGACACGCAAGACGGCACCCACTCCCAATACCTGCTGCTCCTCGGTGCCCTCAACGCGCTCGCGCGAGGCCGGCACGACCCCACTCTCGTCCGTACCTCCTACACGCTGCGAGCCCTCGCCCTGGCGGGCTGGGCACCGTCCTGCTTCGACTGCGCTGTATGCGGTGCGCAGGGGCCGCATGGGTCGTTCTCGATCCCCGACGGCGGCACTGTTTGCGACACCTGCCGTCCGCCCGGCGCATCCTCCCCGGCGCCCGACACCGTCGCACTCCTCGGCCAACTCCTCAGCGGCGACTGGGTGCGTGCGGACCGCTGCGAGGCCTACGCGTGCACCGAGGCCTCGGGCCTCATCTCCTCCTATACTCAATGGCATCTCGAGAGGCGCCTGCGCTCGCTGACCGTTATCGACAGGAGTCACCAATGACCACCCATCGCCCCACCCCCATGGACCGCGCCCCCAGCGATCCCACGGCACCCCTGCTGGGACCCGGCCAGTGGCACGTGAATGCGCCCTCCTTCGGACGCGGCGAAGTCCCCGCACACGTCGCCCTCATCATGGACGGAAACGGGCGCTGGGCGAACTCGCGCGGCCTGACCCGCACCGAGGGCCACCGGGCGGGGGAGTATGCGCTTATGGACACCATCGCGGGTGCAATCGACGCGGGCGTGCGCTACCTGAGCGTCTACACCTTCTCGACAGAGAATTGGAAGCGATCGCCCGCCGAGGTCTCCTTCATCATGAACTACGCCTCCGACGTACTCGCACGGCGCACCGGCCAGCTGGCACAGTGGGGCGTGCACGTGCGCTGGAGCGGACGCCGCCCGCGCCTGTGGACGAGCGTGATCAAGGCGTTGGAAAAGGCTGACCGAGCGACTGCTCATTGCAAGACTCTGGACCTGATCATGTGCGTCAACTACGGTGGGCGCGCTGAGCTGGCCGATGCCGCGCGATCCATCGCCGAGGGCGTGGCTGCGGGACGCCTGAGTCCGCGCGGCGTCAACGAAAAGACCTTCGCGCGCCACCTGTACCTGCCCGACGTCCCCGATGTGGACCTTATGATCCGCACGTCGGGGGAGCAGCGCCTGTCCAACTATCTGCTGTGGCAGATGGCCTACGCGGAGATGATGTTCGTCGATACTCCCTGGCCCGCATTCGACCGCGAGGAGCTGTGGGGCTGCCTGGAGGAGTTCGCGGGACGTGATCGCCGCTTCGGCGGGGCGATTGATCGCGTCGCGCAGTCTTAGTTGCGGTCCTTGGCCAATGAGTGGTCGACGGCGGCGCGCTTACGGTGGCCCCACACGACCTTGGCGGTGATGAGACCAATGATGAGCGCCAGGCCGGCCCACCCCCACGGGGATCCGGCAATCGCTCGGACCGCCGCGGCGAACACCGCAAGCATGCCGAGGCCGTAAAGTAGCGCCCATAGAACGCACCCGGGGATCATTGCGAACGTGTAGGTGCTCCAGCGCATGCGCACCAGCCCCGCGCCCGCGTTCACCGCGGTCTGAATGCCGACCGTCAGAAAACACAGGGGGATTGCGATAATGCCCCACTTGTCGAGCAAAGCCGCGCCCTTGCGGGGAACCGGGCCGTCAAACCAGCGGGCCATGGCCCCCAGGAATCCGGTGCGTCCCGAGGCACGCATCGCGCCGGAGGCAACGCCGCGCGCAAGCCAGTAGGTTGACTGGGCGCGGAAGAAAACGACCCCGAACAGAAAAACGAAGAGGAAGATCCCCTCGCGGGCGAATTCAGGGACCATGTTGTCGATTCCTGCGGTGTGCACGAACCCTCCATCGGATACACAATGAAACGTAGGTTATCCTAACCTATCGAGCAGTGTGGAGGGAATCCCCTGCTGCCGCCTGGGCACCCCTAGTGCGTGGCGGCCTTGGCCTGGCACGAGGAACAGGTGCCGAAGAGTTCCAGGGAATGCTCGACGCCCGCGAATCCGTGAGCCCGCGCGACGCTGGTCACCCACGACTCGATCTGAGACTGCTCGATTTCTTCGGTGAAGCCGCACTCGCGACACACCAGGTGGTGGTGATGATGGTTGCTCGTGCAGGTGCGATACAGGGACTCGCCGTCGGAGGAGCGCAGCGTGTCGACGCGCCCGTCCTCGGCGAGTCCCTGCAGTGAGCGGTAGACCGTCGCAAGGCCCACGCGATGGCCCTGGGAGTGCAGGTCCTCGAAGATCTGCTGGGCGCTGCGGAAGTCAGTCACGCGCGTCAGCTCGTCCAAGACGGCCTGGCGTTGCTTGGTCATGCGCTGCATGTGTGGTCCTTACGTGGTGGCGAATTTAGTGGGTGACCGCCTGCTCGGGGTGCTGGTTGTGTGTGCGAGCCACGCGCAGTCGGCGCACCCGGCGAATGCGGTCCACGACTGCCCTGATCATAAACCCGACCGCGTACAGTCCGATGGCACCGACAACGATGGTCGCGCCGGGGGACAGGTCGATGAAGTAGGTCAGGGACAGGCCGCAGGTGCAGATGAGGACGCCGAGCACCATGGCGATGCCCATGGTTGAGCGGAACGACCGCGCCCCCAGCTGCGCGATGGCAACGGGAATGACCATGAGTGCACTCACCAGGAGCGAGCCGACGACGCGCATCGCGACCGCCACGGTCAGGGCCGACAGAATCGCGATGAGGAGGGAAAGCGTGCGCACGGGCAGACCTGTCGAGCGCGCAAAGTCCTCGTCGTTGGTCACGGAGAAGAGGGCGGGTGCCAGGCCCACGCCGAGCACGATGATCGCGAGTCCCAGGATCGTGATGAGCGAGATGTCGCTCCAGCGCACAGTCGAGATTGATCCGAAGAGATAGGAGTTGAGCTGGGCGGATGTGCCGCCCGCCAGGCCGATGAGCAGCACGCCTCCCGCGATGCCGCCGTAAAAGAGCATCGCCAGCGCAGTGTCGCCCGACGTGCGTCCGCTCTGGCGGACCAGCTCAATCATGATCGCACCCAGCAGGGAGATGATCACTGCGCCCGGGACAGCCCACGAGTCTGCCGGGGATACGTTCGCGAACGTGCCGACCAACCAGCCGAGCGCAACACCGGTCAGAGAAATGTGCCCGATGCCGTCGCCGAGCATCGCGAGCCTGCGGTGTACCAGATACGTGCCGATGATCGGTGCAGTCAGCCCGACGATGAGCGCGGCCAGGAGGGAACGCTGCATCATCTGGGAAGAAAGAAGGGTGGTCACGGCGTCAATCATGCGTCTCTCCCGTCCAGATTCCGCTGACGAGGCCTTGGTCGCCCTGTGAGGGAGCAGTGGCCTCAGAGGGAGGGCAGTGGTTGCCTCCTCCGTGGTGCTGTTCGTGGTCATCCTCAATATGGGGAGGGCCGTCGTAGGAGACGTGCCCGGCGCTGATGTGCAGCTCGCGGTCGAGGAGAGGGCCGAGTTCGCCCAGCTCGTGTAGGACGATGAGGATCGTCGTGCCCTCTGCCTTCGCGTCGGCGACGATTGACGCCAGGCGCGCGCGGGAGGCGGCGTCGATCCCGGCCATCGGTTCATCCATGATGAGCAGCTCGGGACGGCGCACGAGGGCGCGCGCGATGAGGACGCGCTGAGCCTGGCCGCCCGACAGGATATTCATGGGGGAGTGGGCGCGGTGGGCCATGCCGACGCGCTCAAGCGCCTCCATCGCGCGGGCGGTGTCGCCGGGCAACGCCCACAGGCGTGTCGGGCCAAGGAGACCGGAGCGCACGACCTCAATTGCGCTGGCGCTGATAGCACCTCCCGAAGAGATGCGCTGGGGCACGTAGCCGATCTTCTTCCAGGGCACGCGGCCTCGGGCGGTGATCGAGCGGCCGAAGAGGAGGGCATCACCGCTCGTGATGGGGGCGGTGCCCAGGATGGCCTTGAGCGTCGTGGACTTGCCCGACCCGTTCGAACCGGTGATGGCAACGGTCTGGCCGGCGGGAATAGACAGGGAGATCCCGTGAAGGATCAGGTCCGTATCCCAGGCCACATGCAGATTATCGAGACGCACGACGGCGGTCGTCTCCGCCTGGGAGGCTCCCGCCGTCGTGGTGGTGTCAGTCGTGATCACTGGCAGTTGTTGGCTTTCGTCAGGGCGTCAATGTTGTCGTTCATGACTGCGGCGTAGTCCTTGGAAGAGTCGGTCTGGGACTCGATCGGATCCAGGACGGCCGTGGAGATTCCGAGGTCATCGGCCAGGGTCTGCGCGATCTTGGGGTCAATGAGGGCCTCGGTGAAGATGGTCGTCACGCCCTGATCCTTGGCAATCTTGCCGATCTCGGCCAGGCGTGCGGGGGAGGGGGAGGACTCAGGGTCGAGGCCCGAGATGCCCACCTGGGTCAGGCCGGTGCGGTCGGCGAGGTAGCCGAAGGCGGTGTGCGCGGTGACGAAGGTCTTAATCTGGCAGGTCGAGGTCTTCGTGACGAGGTTGTCGCCCAGGGAGGTGAGTTCCTTGTTCAGGGCCTGTGCGTTGGCCTTGTAGGTCTCGGCGTTGGTCGGATCGGCCTCAGCGAGCTTGTCGCCCACCAGGGTTGCGGCATTGGCCATACGCGCCGGGTCGAGCCAGAAGTGCGGGTCCATGCTCATGTCGTGGTGGTGGTCGTGGTCGGCGTGCTCATGGTCGTGGCCCTCGTGCTCGTGGTCGGCGGCCTCCCCAGACTGGGCTTTGCCGGACTGAGCTTCGCCGGACTGGGCCTCGTCGGTGCCCTCGTCCTCGCCCGGATGGTTGGACGTCGAGTCGATCGCAACCAGCTGGGCAGCGGAGGACACATCAATGACGGTTGTGGGGGCATGCTGCTCGATGGCTTCATCGACCGCGCCCTGGAAGCCGGCCAGGTAGACCACCGCGTCGGCGGAGGCCAGGGAGTCGACCATCTTGGGCGAGAGTTCAAGGTCGTGAGGCTCGGCACCGTCCGGGGTCAGCGAGGTGACGGTGACGTGCTCACCGCCAACCTTCTCAGTCAGGTACTTCAGGGGATAGAAGGAAGCCATGACGGTCAGGGTGCCGTCCTTGCTGGCTTTGCTGGTCTTGTCGCCGGTCGAGGCGGAGGGGGAGCAAGCGGACAGAGCGAGCGCTGTAGCTGCCGCACATGCGGCGACGAGGATTCTTTTCAACATGAGAATCATTCTCTGACCTAGTGAGAATGATTGTCAAGTCATTCTCGGAGAGCGAACTTGTCTGATCAGGGCTTTAGCGCGCGTGCGCGGTCGTTCCGCGCACGACTAGGTCGGGCGAAAAGACGTAATCCTCGTGAATGGGGGCGGAGTTGGGTGTGGCCAAGGCCTCGAAAAGATTGCGTACGGCGGCGGAAACGATCGAGGCGACGGGCTGGTGGACGGTGGTCAGGCCCGGGCTGAGGCGGGACATGAGGAAGGTATCGTCGAAACCGATGATGGAGATGTCATCCGGGACCGACAGTCCCATGGAGGTGATCGTTCGGATTGCGCCGAGCGCCTGTAGATCCGACCCGGTGATGATTGCTGTAACTCCGCGCTCGATCAGGCTGGCCGTATGGGCTGCCGCGGCCTCGTATGTGTAGAAGGTTTCCTCGATGATGGGGGCGTGGTCACCGATCAGCTCGCCCATGATCTGTGTGAAGGCCTCTGCCTTGCGCAGAGCGGGGACGATGTGGGTGCGACCGCCCAGGAGAGCGATACGGGTGTGACCGAGCTCGTGTAGGTGGGTGACGGCCGCGCGGATTCCCAGTGCGTCGCCCGTAGAAAAGTCAGGGGCAGGAATCTCGGGACGTGCGCCATTGATGGTCACAAAAGGGATTGAGTGCTGTGTCACATTGAAATAGGGACCAAGGTCTGCCAGGAGGTCAGCATGCCGTCCGGATACGAAAATGAGGCCGCTCACACGATGGTCGAGTAGAGAAGATAGGTGGTCGAACTCCGAGGTTGCACCCGGTGTTTGCGTCCGAATGAGTGAAATACCACCTGCTCGCGACACCTCCTTCTGGAGGTGATGGGTAAAAGAGGCGAAGATCGGGTTCGTCAGCTCGGGGACGATGATGCCAATCGTCGGCGTGTCGGGGGTACGTTCGGGTGTCGGGCGGTCGTATCCCAGTTCGTCAATCGCGGTCAGGACCTTGCGGCGCGTGTCTGCGGAGACCTGTCCGACGCCGTTAAAGACGCGCGAGACCGTTGCCGTCGAGACGCCCGCGTGTGCGGCGATATCGGCCATACTCGTGCGGTTTTTCGTCATCGACTCAGCTCTCCTTTGGGTGTGTGCGCACGACTCGACGATAACCAATGTAACAGCTGGTTCATAATTCGGAAAATTGTTGCAGAAACAAAAACGGACGTATTACAGTGACTAATAGCAGGTCGCTGATGGAGGCGACCAGCCCGACCAACACAGGAGTAAATATGCGACGTGGCATCGCAGCACTCGGCGCCTTTGCGGCGGTCACCGCCCTGGCTGCTTGCAGTGGCAACACCACCCCGGCCGCGACCGACAACGACACGACGGCGACCCTCACGATCTGGGCGGACGACACTCGTTTCACGCAGGTCCAGACTTTCGCCAGTGACTTCACGGCCGAGACGGGCGTTGCTGTCAATGTTGTTCAGAAGTCCGAGGCTGACATGGACACCGAGTTCACCACCCAGGTGCCCACCGGAAACGGCCCCGACCTGATCGTTATGGCACACGACAAGCTCGGTGCGCTCGTCGCTAACGGTGTCGTCGCCCCCGTCGACCTGGGCGAAGCCAAGTCCCAGTTCTCCGACGTGGCCGTCAAGGCCGTGACGTACAACGGCCAGACCTACGGTGTTCCCTACGCCGTTGAGTCTGTCGCCCTGGTTCGTAACGACGCCCTGACCAGCGACACTCCCACCACCTACGACGACTTGATTTCCTCGGGCAAGGCGTCGGGTGCCGAGTACCCCTTCATCATCCAGATGGGCGACAAGGGCGATCCGTACCACTTCTACGCTTTCCAGACCTCCTTCGGCGCTCCCGTTTTCAAGACCAACTCTGAGGGCGAGTACACCGCCGAGCTGGCTATGAACGGCTCCGGCGGCACCGAGTTCGCCAACTGGCTGAAGGCTCAGGGCGACGCGGGCATCGTGTCCCCCTCGATCACCGGCGACATTGCCAAACAGAAGTTCCTTGACGGTGCCGCGGCCTACACGGTGACCGGCCCCTGGAACGTCGCGGCCTTCCGCGCGGCCGGAATGAAGGTCTCTGTCCTGCCTGTCCCCGCTGCCGGCTCGCAGGCCGCCCAACCCTTCGTTGGCGTCCAGATGTTCTACCAGAGCGCCAAGTCCGCCAACCCGGTTGCCGCCAAGCAGTTCTTCAACTACCTGGCTACCCCCAAGGCTCAGGAAGAGATGCAGAAGCTCGGTGGCCGCGCCTCCGCGATGCCCGAGGTTGCCGCTGCTTCCGATGACCAGGACATCAAGGACTTCTCCAAGGTTGCTGAGGGCGGCGCGCTCGCTCCCGCGATCCCTGCGATGGGTACCGTCTGGAACTTCTGGGGCCAGACCGAGGCCGATATCGTGACCGGCAAGGATACGCCTGACGCTCTGTGGTCCATGATGGTCACCAACATCGAAGGCAGCATCGCCTCCAAGTGAGTCCCCTCGCTCGGCGATAGTCGCTCGAGCAAGACCTCACCTCGACGCACTGGAGTGCTCATGCCCGCCCGTCCCCATTGGCGTTGCGGGCGGGCATGAGCCCCATCGATATTCAACGCCGCAAGTCGGCGCACAGGCACCTGCGGTGCCCTTTTTGACCGCCGTCAGGCGGATTCGTCGCAATGACGCGCGTACGCGCACGTGTGGAGGACACGATGTCTGAGCCAGCGAAGGCTACAGAAAAGAAAAAGACGGGGCCCAAGGCCTCGCATGCGAGCGAAGTGACCAAACCTGGTTTCTTCGTGAAACTCGTCCTGATGATGCTCATCGACGCCCTGGGGCTCTACGGCATGTTCACCGCGTACCTGGTGAAGTCGTGGACGGTTCTCGCCGTCCTGGCCGTGCTGCTTCTCGTCGTGAACTGGGTGTACTTCTCCAAGCGGATGATCCCGGCGAAGTACCTGGTTCCCGGCATGGTGTTCCTGCTCATCTATCAGGTGTTCGTCATGGGGTACACGGGCTACGTGTCCTTCACGAACTACGGGCAGGGCCATAATTCGACCAAGGAAGACGCGGTTGCGTCGATCCTGAAGTCTGCGGAGCAGCGCGCCCCCGGCGCAGTGAATCTCCCGGCCGCTATCGTTGAAGACGGCTCGGGCCTCGGCCTGGCCATCGTCGATGCCGAGACCGGTGGTATCAAGGTCGGCAACTCCGAGAAACCCTTCCATGAGGTGGGTGGCACGCAGTCCGCCGGCATGATCACCGCCGTTGACGGGTACAAGGTTCTCAAGATCAACGATGTTCTGAAGCGCCAGACCGAGGTCTTCGCGCTGAACGTCCCGGCCTCCGAGGATCCCAACGCGGGCCACTACAAGAGCGAGGATGGCACGACCGCCTACCTTGCGAAGTCTCGCTACAACTACGATGAAGCTGCGGACACGCTGACCGACACCGAGACGGGCACGGTCTACACGGCCGACGGTAAGGTCGGTGCGTTCGTCGACGCCGAGGGTAATCAGCTCGATCCGGGCTGGCGCGTCTTCGTCGGCTTCGACAACTACCGCAACATGTTCACGCGCGGCGATCTGGCGGGTCCCTTCATGAAGGCCCTCGTATGGTCCTTCATCTTCGCTGCCGCATCGGTCTTGTCGACCTTCGCGCTCGGCCTCATCCTCGGCCTCGTCTTCGCGGACAAGCGCATCAAGGGGCGCAAGATCTACCAGTCCCTCATGATCCTGCCCTACGCCTTCCCGGCCTTCCTGGCCACGCTGGTGTGGAAGGGTATGCTCAACAAGGACTTCGGCTTCATCAACCAGGTGCTCCTCGGCGGTGCGCACGTCCCGTGGCTCACGGATGGAACGCTGGCGAAGCTCTCGATCCTGGGCGTGAACCTGTGGCTGGGCTTCCCCTACATGTTCCTCGTCTGCCTGGGTGCCCTGCAGTCGCTGCCGGGTGACGTTGAAGAGGCCGCGAAGATCGATGGTGCTTCCGGACTGCGTACCGTGTGGTCCATCAAGCTGCCCCTCGTGCTGCAGTCCACCGTCCCGCTGCTGATCGCGTCCTTCGCGTTCAACTTCAACAACTTTTCGCTCATCTACATGTTGACCGGCGGTGGCCCGAACTACCCGGGCATGGATGTCGGCGAGACTGACATCCTGATTTCGATGGTCTACAAGATCGCGATCGAGTCGGGTTCCCCGAACTACGGCCTGGCCTCGGCCATGTCGATCATCATCTTCATCGTCGTGGGCGTGATCGCGTGGCTCGGTTTCCGCCAGACGAAGACCCTTGAGGAGCTGTGATGAGTGCTGCAAAAGTGACGAAGAAGAAGAGCGAGCCGACCCTCAAGGGTGCGCGCTGGTGGAAAGAGGTCGGATGGCGCCACATCGTCGCCATCGTCATGATCATCTACTGCCTGGTCCCGCTGCTCTATGTCCTGTCGGTCTCCCTCAACCCGGGCGCGACGCTGACGGGTTCGAACAAGCTGTTCTCGAACGTGTCGTTCGATAACTACATGTCCCTGGGGTCGGGCAAGTACGCTGCTTACTGGTCGTGGGTCGTCAACTCTCTGATCGTGTCTACCACGACCGCTATCGGTACTGTCCTCATGGGCGCTGCTGCCGCCTACGCGTTCAGCCGCTTCCGCTTCAAGGGGCGCCGTGGCACGCTGACCGGCCTCCTGCTGGTCCAGATGTTCCCGCAGATGCTGGCCTTCGTGGCCCTGTACCTGCTGCTCCTGGGTATCCAGGACATCTTCCCGGTCATGGGCCTGAACTCGAAGCTCGGCCTGATCTGCGTCTACCTCGGTGGCGCGCTCGGCTCGAACACTTTCCTGCTGTACGGCTTCTTCAACTCGATCCCGCGTTCGCTGGATGAGGCGGCGATGATCGACGGCGCGACGCACGCCCAGACCTTCTGGACGATCATCATGCCGCTGGTTCGCCCGGTTCTGGCCGTTGTCGGCCTGCTGAGCTTCATCTCCTCGCTCGGTGACTTCGTGATCGCGAAGGTCGTCCTGCAGGATCAGGATCAGTTCACGCTGGCCGTCGGCATGTACATGTGGGCAGCCGATGAGCGTACCGCCCCGTGGGGCATTTTCGCGGCGGGTGCCGTCCTCGCGGCCGTCCCGGTCATCCTGCTGTTCCAGTACCTGCAGAAGTACATTGTCTCCGGCCTGACCGCCGGCGGCGTCAAGGAGTAAGTGCGCCGCGCCCTCCTGCCTAGCCAGCCCCGGCCTCGTCCCCTATCCCCGTGGGACGAGGCCGGGGTTCTTTGCGTGTTCGGGCACCGTGTGGGTCGAGGGCGCAACAAAGCCGCCCAACGCCCGCCCGGTGTCCGCCTGGCGTCCTGTGCTCGGGCTGGTTGTGGCGGGGGAGTGGCTCGGTTTGCCAGTTCCGTGTTTGTTCTTGTGTGTTGGGGCGCTGCACCCGATCCGTAGGCAATGCACCTCTTCTGAACGGGTGCAGTGCCCCTGATCGGGTGCACGGTCCCGTAACGGGTGCAGCGCCCCCGCTCTGCCGTTGCTTCTGGTGGTGGTGTGGCTGCTTGTCCGGGTCGCGGGTGCCTTCGTGCCTGGTCGCCCGCGAGCCTTGGCAGCCTCTTGTCGCTTGGAGTTGTCGACTAGAAATCCCCGAGTCCTCTGGGCGGGCCTCCGCCCGGGCTGTCCGTGTGGTGTAACCGTGTTGTGGTTGGCCCAAGACGCTCTCCGCAATACCTGGGGCGAATCAATCGATCGGGTCTGCGCATTGGCGGGTTAGTGCTGACATTCGTCGGGCCTAGCTGCGCGGGCGGGGTGTTCGGTCTGCATTCGGGCGAGAGGGGAGTGAGGTGTGATCTGCAACTCGTTAGGTGAGATAGGTTGACAGGTTAGTTGGTTATATGGTTCATTAGTCGTGTAATGAACCGCTGAACCGAGGAGGCTGCCAATGGCACCCACATTCGTCTCGGGGATCCCGATCTACGTGCAGATCGCCGATGACATCCGTGCGCAGATCCTGCGCGGCACCCTGCGCGCTGGGGACCAGCTCACCTCCACCACGGAGTACTCCGCGACCTACCGCATCAACCCGGCCACCGTCGGCAAGGCCTTCTCGATCCTCGTCGACGAGGGACTCGTCGAAAAGCGGCGAGGCATCGGCATGTTCGTTGCCGAAGGCGCGCAGAGCGTGCTCGTGGCCGACGGACGTGCGTCCTACGTGGAGGAGACCCTGAACCCCGCCGTCGAAGCTGGCCTGGCACTGGGCCTCGATATCGACGCCATCATCGACCACGTCCGCGCCTACAGCGCCGATACAACCGCCAAGGACAACTCATGATCACCCTGACCTCCATCACCCACACCTACCGAGGGGAGATAGTGCCGGCTTTGCTCGACGTCTCCCTCACCCTCGGGGAATCGACTGTTACTGCTCTGGTCGGCCCCAACGGCTCGGGCAAGACGACGCTCATGCAGATCCTCGGAGGCCTGCTGGCACCCACCTCGGGGAGCATCTCCATCGATGCCGCACAGACCAGTGCCGACGACCTGTTCACCGACTCGATCATGGCTTCGTCCAGCCGAGACCTCGACGATGTCCCCGCAACTATCCTGATCCAATACGCCCGTCTGCGTCCCACCTGGGACGAGCGGCTTTTTGCCCACTACGCCCGGCGCTTCGGTCTGCCGGTCCGCAGCCGCAAGACTCTTGGAAAGCTCTCCGCAGGCCAAGCGGCCGTTGTCACCGGCGCGATTGCCCTGGCATCGGGTGCACCCATCACCCTCCTCGATGAGATCCAGGCGCCCCTGGACGTGCCCACGCGCTACGCCTTCTACGAGGAGATTCTCGCCCTGGCGGGGGAGTGCATGGAAGGAAAGCGCCCGCAGCGCCGCTTCCTCGTTTCCTCGCACATGGTTTCCGAACTCGAAAAGGTCGCCGAAGATGTCATCGTCTTGAAGAAAGGCGTGCTCCTCGCTCATGAGAGCGTCGACGACTTCACCTGCAGAGTCTGTGCACTGACCGGCCACGCCTCCGACGTTGAGCGCCTCCTCGTCGCCCGCCCGGACCTCGCCGTCATCGCCAGTCGCGAGCTGGGTCCCACGCGAGAGATCGTCGTGGACCTGCGTGGCGGCACCATTGATGAAGCCACGATCGTATCCCACTCACTGACCTCCTCGCCCTGTTCCTTCCAGGACGCCTTCGCCTACCTCATCCAGGAGAACGACCAATGAGCACCGCACCCACTGTTTCCTCTCAGCCCTCGATCTGGCGACTTGGAATGGTCGATTGGCGATTCGCTTTCGGAGTGTACGCCTCGGTTGTCGTCGGTCAATTTCTCATTAACTCGACGGTGAGCGCCATCATGTACGCGACCTCCGATGACTTCTCCCAGCACGTCGATCAGGCCGCCGTCAACGCTGCCTTCACGACGGGCATCTACCTCCTCATCACACAGATCATCACGACGACGACGTATCTGCGGGCAGCGTCTCTGAGCGGAGCGTCGCGCCGCACCCTGGCACTGTCGACCTACGTGCTAAGCGCTGTCGTTATCGCGATCGCCAGTGTGATCTGGTGGGTGCTCGCCCTGACTCAGACACACATCTTTTTCCTGGGGAGCCTCGAGTACCCCCTCGGAGTGGACTCGTGGCTCATCGTCGTGGCCGCCTGGATCGCCTGCGACGGTGCCGGACGCCTGATCGGTGCGGCCTCGCGCCATAGTCGAAGCCCGTGGACGGTCGCTCTCGGCATTATTGTGGCGACTGTACTGGGCCTAGCCGGCATCGCCGGTCCGGTCACCTGGCTGGTTCTCACGCTCGTTCACAAGTCCGGCTACCTTCCCCCGATGCACCCCGCCTTCTGGCTGCTCGGCCTCCTCACTCTCGCAGTTGCCGCCGCCGGATGGCGCCTGACCCTCACAGGCCGCCTGCGCCGCCTCAACTGAACGCAAGTTGCGCCTGGGGAACATGACCCCTCGCCCCGGCCCCGGCCTCGGCCCCCGCTTAATTCGGACGAGGCCGGGGTTCTGTCGGCGGTCGGGCGCGCACCTGTGGTGGGATCCATGAGCGCACAAGCGGGGAGAAACCGCCCCAAACAGCGGTTATCGACTAGTATCAATGGCGACACGACAGCCAGTCGTGCCCCAGATACTCAAGGAGTGACAAGTGGCTAAGGGACCCTCCCGCCTCGACAACGTGATCAGCCTGGCCAAGCGCCGCGGCTTCGTCTTCCCCTGCGGTGACATCTACGGTGGCACCCGTTCCGCGTGGGACTACGGTCCGCTCGGCGTGGAACTGAAGGAAAACATCAAGCGCGCCTGGTGGAACGCCATGGTCCGCCGCCGCGCCGACGTCGTCGGTCTGGACTCCTCCGTCATCCTCCCGCGCGAAGTGTGGGTTGCCTCCGGCCACGTCAAGGCCTTCACAGACCCGCTCATCGAGTGCCTCAACTGCCACAAGCGCGCCCGCGAGGACCAGCTCATCGAAGAGCTCGCCGAAAAGAAGGGCGTCGAAGAGTCCTCCCTGACCACCGCTGACCTCGTCTGCCCGAACTGTGGCGTGCGCGGCCAGTGGACCGAGCCCCGTGCCTTCTCCGGCCTGCTCAAGACCTACCTGGGCCCCGTCGACGACGAGGCCGGCCTGCACTATCTGCGCCCCGAGACCGCTCAGGGCATCTTCATCAACTACGCGAACGTCATGAACGCCGCGCGCAAGAAGCCTCCGTTCGGCATCGGCCAGATCGGCAAGTCCTTCCGCAACGAGATCACGCCCGGCAACTTCATCTTCCGTACCCGCGAGTTCGAGCAGATGGAACTCGAGTTTTTCTGCGAACCCGGCACCGATGAGGAATGGCACCAGTACTGGATCGACTACCGCAAGGCCTGGTACGTGGACCTCGGCATCGACCCGGAGAACCTGCGCGAGTACGAGCACCCCAAGGAGAAGCTCTCGCACTACTCCAAGCGCACCGTCGACTTGGAATACCGCTTCGGCTTCCAGGGCAGCGAGTGGGGCGAGCTCGAGGGCATCGCCAACCGCACCGACTACGACCTGCGCGTCCACTCCGAGGCCTCCGGCGCGAAGCTCGACTACTTCGACCCGAACACTAAGGAACGCTGGACCCCCTACGTCATCGAGCCCTCCGCGGGCCTCACCCGTTCCCTCATGGCCTTCCTCATCGAGGCCTACCACGAGGACGAGGCCCCCAACGCCAAGGGTGGTGTCGACAAGCGCGTCGTGCTCAAGCTGGACCCGCGCCTGTCCCCCGTCAAGGCCGCCGTCCTGCCCCTGTCCCGCAAGCCCGAACTGACCGGCCCCGCCCAGGAGCTGGCCGACGAGCTGCGCGGCATCTGGAACGTCGACTACGACGACGCCGGTGCCGTGGGACGGCGCTACCGTCGCCAGGACGAAATCGGTACGCCCTTCTGCATCACCTACGACTTCGACTCGATCGAGGACCACGCCGTCACCATCCGTGAACGTGACACGATGGAGCAGGTGCGCATCCCGCTCGACACGGTCAAGTCGTACCTGATCGAACGCCTGGGCTGCTGATTTGTCCATAGCCTCAACGTCCGCAGCGGCCCCGCTTCGTGTGGGGCCGCTGCGCCTGTGGACGCCCGTTGTCCTGGCCCCCATGGCCGGGGTGACAGACGTGCCCTTCCGACGCCTGTGCCGCATCATGGGCGAGTCGGGCCTGCCCGACCATCTGCGGCCCACCGGCATCCCCTCCTGGGCTGTCGAACCGGGGGAGAGGGCCACGGCCTCGTCCCCTCAGCCCCCGCGCGATGGCGCAGGCGAACCGCGCCACGTGGCCATCCCGCGCGTGGACGCGCCCGCAGGCCTGTACGTCACCGAGATGGTGACTAGCCGCGCCCTCGTCGAGGAGAATGAGCGCACCCTGGAGATGGTGCGCCCCGACCCCGCCGAGCGCGTGCGCTCCCTGCAGCTCTACGGCGTTGACCCCGCCGTCATGGCGAAGGCCGCGACAATGCTCGTTGAGCGCGACCTCACCGACCACATCGACCTGAACTTCGGGTGCCCCGTCCCCAAGGTCACGAAGAAAGGCGGGGGAGCGGCCCTGCCCTGGAAGCGCGACCTGTTCACTGACCTCGTCGCCGCCGTCGTGCGCGCCTGCGACCAGGCCGGGGAGCGCGTGGGGCGCGAAATCCCCGTGACCGTGAAGATCCGCATCGGCATCGATGCCGAGCACGAGACCGCGACCGAGGCCGCCCTGAGTGCGCAAAAACTGGGTGCCGCCGCGCTCACCCTGCACGCGCGTACCCAGAACCAGCACTACGCGGGACGCGCCCGCTGGGACGAGATCGCGCGCCTGAAGGAGCTGCTCGACATCCCCGTCTTCGGCAACGGCGATGTCTTCGAGGCCGCCGATGCCCTGGCGATGCTGGAGCGCACCGGCTGCGACGGCATCAGCGTCGGGCGCGGCGCCCAGGGACGCCCCTGGATCTTCCGTGACATCGTCGCTGCCTACCACGGTGGGGCCATCCCGCCCGGCCCCAGCCTCGCCGAGGTCGTCTCCGTCATCGAGCGTCACGCCGCCTGGTGCGTCGTCGACCAGGGCGACGAGGGGCGCGCGCTGCGCGAGATGCGCAAGCACATCGGATGGTACCTGCGCGGCTTCGCCGTCGGCGGCCCCCAGCGCCACGCCCTCTCCATGGTCTCCACCCTCCAAGAGCTGCACGATCGCCTCAGGGATCTTGACCTCGACCAGGCGTTCCCGCCAGCCGCCCGCGGGCCGCGAGGGCGAGCCGGCGGCGAAAAAACACCCCACCTGCCCGACGGCTGGCTGGACCACCCCTACCTCACGCAGCGCGAACGAGAGCGCCTGCACCTGGCAGAAATCGGATATTAAGCGAAGGAATCATGCCTCACTCATCTGCGCCCGACCCCGACCCTGTGCCCGGATTCGTCACCATCGGACGAGCCGCCAAAAAGGCGACCCTCGGGGGACGCACTCAGGTGATCGTGCCCGTCAGCGGTGACACGCGCGCCCTCACTGATCAGGTTGGCGCGCTCGCTTCCTGCCGCGCTGATATCGTCGAGTGGCGAGCCGACACCTACCTGTTCTCCCTGGTGGGTTCACACTTCGTGGCTGCCTCCGAGGTAGCCGACGACCTGGTGCGCATGGCCCGCTACGTCGCGGACGCCTCGCCCCTGCCCATCCTGGCGACCATCCGCACCTCCGTCGAAGGCGGCGAAGCGTCCCTGGACGATGAGGAATACTGCGCCCTCGTGGCAGCCCTGGCTCCCCACGTCGGAGGCGTCGATGTGGAGATCAGGCGAGACGGGTCTTCGGCTCTCATCGAAGACGCTCATGCGGCCGGCGCGCTCGTCATCGGCTCATTCCACGACTTCGAAGGGACCCCCAGCGACGACCAACTCGCCGAGGTGCTCGCCGACATGAACTACGCGGGGGCCGACGTCCTCAAGTTTGCCTGCATGGCCCACAGTGCCACCGACGCCGCGCGCGTACTCGGTGCGCAGGCATGGGCGCGCGAGGCCTACGACCGTCCCGTCATCGGCATCGCCATGGGACCCAACGGCGCGCCGACGCGCCTGGTCGGCTCTGCTCTCGGATCAGCTGCGACGTTTGCGACCCTGCCCGGTGCCGAGGGGAGTGCCCCCGGACAGTTCACCATCGAGCAGGCCCGAGCGGTCCTCGACATCGTCGAGGGCTCCGAGGCCTAGAGACACGTGTGGGGGGCGGGCCTCGTGGCCTGCCCCCCACAGCTATGTCAGCGACACGCTAGGAACGTTCACGCCTCCTTGGGCGTCACTGTCACGACCGTGTCAGAGATGCTGACCGGGCCGGGAGCGGCGGGGGTGATCTCGCCGAACTTCTTCTTGTTCGTCACGACCATCGGGGTGATGGTGTCGTAGCCGGCTTCGCGGATGACGTCCCAATCGACCTCAGCCAGGACATCGCCACGCTTGACGATGTCGCCCTTCGAGACGCGGGGCGTGAAGCCCTTGCCGTCCAGCTTGACCGTGTCCATACCGATGTGGATAAGGATCTGGACGCCGGAGGCGGACTTGAGGCCGTAGGCGTGGCCGGTCGGGAAGGCGACCGTCACCTTGCCGTCGCAGGGGGCGACGACGACCGCGTGAGCGGCGGGGGAGATGGCGACGCCGGGGCCGAGCGTACCGGAGGCAAAGGCCTCATCATTCACGTCGGAGAGCGCAACCAGCTCACCTGTCATGGGGGAGGTCAGCGTCAGGTCAGCCTTGGCCTCGTCGCTGAAAGACGGGGCGGGGGCAGCCTCAGCAGCCGGCGCGGTAGCCTCAGCGGCAGCATCCTCATTGGCCGGTGCAGCAGCGGCAGCCGCGGCAGCGGCGGCGGGAGCGGCGGAGACGCCAGCCTTCATGGCTTCCTTCTTCTCGCGAGCCACAGCCTTCTGCTCCTTCGTGCGGTAGTCGAAGAAGACGACCATCAGGAAAGCAGTAGTGAACGCTGCCAGGATGCCCAGACCGTAGACGGCCATGGGGGTGAAGACGGGGATCGTCAGCAGCGAGGTGAACACGAAGGTGTTCGTGGTTGCGCCGCCGCCAACACCGATGACCAGGCCGCCGACGACACAGCCGGTGAGCATGAGCGGGTAGATGCGCTTGAAGCGCAGGTGAATACCGTAGAGGGAGGGCTCGGAGATACCGCCGAAGAGGCCCGCGGCCAGGGCACCGGATGCCGTCTGACGCATGTCGGTGTCGCGGTCACGGATCGACAGGAAGAGCACGCCGGCGGTGGCACCGAAGCAGGCGAAGTTCCACGCGCCCATGGGGCCCTGAATGAAGTCGGAGCCGGTCGAGGCGATGTTGGCCAGCTGCAGGGCGTTGAGCGGCCAGTGCAGGCCGAGCGGCACCAGGAAGGGGTAGATGATCGGGATGATGATCGCGAAGACGATGGGGGCGTGGCCGTTGAGCCAGGCCAGGCCGCTGCCCAGGCCGTTACCGATCCAGATCGACAGGGGGCCGATCAGGAAGGCCGTCAGCGGCATGATGATGACGAAGGAGATGAAGGGGACGAACACCATCTGAACGTTCGAAGGAACGATCTTCTTCAGGCCCTTGTAGACCAAAGCCAGGAGCGGCACCATCAGCAGCGGCACGAACACCTGGCCGCCGTAGTCGGACAGCTGCAGGGGCAGGCTGCCAACCTGGGTGACGCACTGCTCGGTGCCCAGGGCATTCGTCGTGCAGGTCGTCTCGGCGAACGAGGTGGCGTTGCTCAGGCCCGTGAAGTTGGGGGTGAGCAGCGACAGGATGACGGCCGTGCCGACCCACGGGTCGATGTCCAGCTTCTTGGACGCGTTGTAGGCGACCATGGCGGGCAGGAAGTAGAAGACTGCGCGCCACATGGAGTTCACGTAGCCCAGCCACGCGGGAATGGTTTCCGCGCGGGTGTCGACGATGTGCAGGGCGTCGAGGACCGCCAGGAACGCCAGGATCAGGGAGGCACCGAGCAGGACGGGCAGGAGGGGACGGAACGAGTCGGACAGGTACTCGAAGAATGCGTCGACGAGAGCGTTCTTGCCACGCGCCTTCGCGCGGGCGGCGGCCTTGACGTCGTCGTTGGAGGCTGCGGTGCCTGACTTCATCGAAGGCAGGTTGTTGATCTCGTTGAAGACTGACTGAACGGCACCGCCAATGACGATCTGGTAGCGATCACCCGACTGGGGCACGGCTCCGAGAACGCCGTCGATGTTCTCGACCGTGTCCTTGTCGACGACGGAGGCGTCACGCAGCTCAAAGCGGAGGCGCGTGGCGCAGTGGGTAAAGTGAATGATGTTGTCGGGACCACCGACTGCATCGAGGATTTCCTGTGCCGTGTTGGACACGGGGGACTCCTTCCGTGAATGAGATTCGACGCTGAATGCGACTCCTGAGGTTTAGCATGTTTGAACAAATGAGGAAAGCTGCGCTGGGGTATCTCACAGTAACAATTTGGTAAATTTTCGACATCTGCTGCAACGAGGTTGCAGCAGATGAGCAAAAAACGCTGAA
This sequence comes from Actinomyces sp. ICM47, assembly GCF_905369875.1. Classification (NCBI taxonomy): domain Bacteria; kingdom Bacillati; phylum Actinomycetota; class Actinomycetes; order Actinomycetales; family Actinomycetaceae; genus Actinomyces; species Actinomyces sp. ICM47. The sequence goes on along the minus strand of NZ_CAJPJE010000003.1, from coordinate 10,689 downwards.
CGGGTGTTTCTTTTCAATGCCTTTTATTCCAGATCAAAACCCATTAGAGCCTTCTCGTAATCTTCTCATCCCCTTCTTTCTTTGACCGGACATTCTTGGTGTCAGAGATTGATGAGGAAGAGGGGCCTCATCGTGACGAGGCCACCGTCCGTGCGGTTCTATCGCTCATACGCCTCGGGCCACGCGGGGCTTGCCGAGCACCGATCATGGACGAGGCCGTGGCGCGCTCGCGGGGTAGGTGTCCAAGTGCGGGGGCGCTGGCCGCGTACCATAGGTTTGTGAACGAGTTTTCTTTGGCAATCCCGGGTGTCGATGGCACTGACGCGGCCTCCCCGTACAGCCCGGCCGATTCTGAGCGCTGGGTGCCCGAGGACCACAAGTCGTCGGCGCGCACCGAGTTCGAGCGTGATCGCGCGCGCATCCTGCATTCCTCGGCGCTGCGCCGCCTGGGTGAAAAGACGCAGGTGCTGGGTCCGATCTCGGACGATTTCGTGCGTACACGCCTGACCCACTCTCTAGAAGTTGCCCAGGTGGGCCGTGAGCTCGGCAAAGAGCTGGGGGCTGACCCGGATGTCGTGGATGCCGCGTGTCTGTCCCACGACCTCGGGCATCCGCCCTTCGGGCATAACGGCGAGCGTGCCCTGGATACTGCTGCGGCCTCGATTGGCGGTTTCGAAGGGAACGCCCAGACCCTGCGTCTCGTCACCCGATTGGAACCCAAGGTGATCGGCGCTGGAGATGTGCCCGCGGGCCTGAACCTGACGCGCGCGACGCTGGACGCGATCTGCAAGTACCCGTGGGTCAAGTCGGGTGGCCCAGACCTGGCCAAGTCGACGCGCAAGTATTCGGTCTACCCGGACGACGCGCCCGTGTTCGCATGGATGCGTCAGGGCGCGCCGGCGGGCAGGCGCTGCCTGGAGGCCCAGATCATGGACCTGTCCGACGACATCGCCTACTCGGTGCACGATATGGAGGACGCGGTCGCGACCCGCAAGCTCGACCCCGCCGACCTGTTCGACGACGCGCACTGCGCAGCCGTCATCGCCTCGACGCTGGACTGGTACGGTCCGGCGGTGGCTCGCTCGGACCTGGAGGATGCGCTCGAGCGCATCGTGTCCATGCCCGTGTGGCTGCGCTCCTTCGACGGCTCCTACGCGTCCCTCGCCCACCTCAAGGATGCGACGAGCGAGTTGATCGGTCGCTTCTGTTCGGCGACCGTCGCAGCCACGCGCGAGACCTTCGGGGATGAGCCGCTGGGCCGCTACCGTGCGGATCTGGTCGTGCCGCGGCAGGTGCGCGCCGAGATCCAGATCCTCAAGGGCATGGCCGTCCACTACGTCATGAGTCCTCGCGAGAGTGAGCCGGTGTACTACCAGCAGCGCACGCTCCTGGCGGACCTGGTCGACGCCCTGTACGAGGCGGGGGCTGACTCCCTTGAGCCGGTGTTCGCCGCGCAGTGGCGGGCCGCCTCTGATGATCGCGTGCGCCTGCGTGCCGTCATCGACCAGGTCGCTTCGCTTACCGACGTCTCGGCCTCGGCCTGGCACGCGCGCTGGTGCGGGATGCTGTCCTCGCAGCTCTAAGCACAATCGGACCACGCGCGCGGGTGGGTCTCGGTAGACTGAAGCCATGGCGGGTCTGATTCGCAAGGACGATATCGAAGCGGTACGTAACGCAGTGAAGATCGATGAGATCATCGGCGAGCACGTAGCGCTGCGACCCGCGGGCATCGGCTCCCTCAAGGGCTTGTGCCCCTTCCACGACGAGCGCACCCCGTCCTTTAACGTGCGCCCCCACCTGGGCATGTTCCACTGCTTCGGGTGTGGGGAGAGCGGCGACGTCATTTCTTTCGTGCAAAAGATCGACCACCTGCCCTTCACCGAGGCCGTGGAGATGCTCGCACAAAAGGCGGGGATCACGCTCCACTACGAGGAGGGCGGCACCCGCGTGCGCACGGAGGAGCCGGGCAAGCGCCAGCGCCTCCTGGACGCCCACCGCGTCGCCGAGGAGTTCTACTGCAAGCAGTTGGGCAGCAAGGAAGCCCACAAGGGCCGCGAGTTCTTGGCTAAGCGCGGCTTCAACCAGGCGATGTGCGAGCATTTCGGGGTCGGCTACGCCCCGGCCTCGTGGGATTCGCTCACCCGACACCTGCGCTCGAAGGGCTTCACGGACCAGGAGATCCAGGTCGCGGGCCTGGGCACGACCGGCAGCCGCGGCATCTACGACCGTTTCCGTGGGCGCCTGGTGTGGCCGATCCGCGACATTACGGGCGCGACAGTCGGTTTCGGTGCCCGTCGCTTGGACGACAACGACAAGGAGTCGCCCAAGTATCTGAACACCCCCGAGACGCCGATCTATAAGAAGTCGCAGCTTCTGTACGGTCTAGATTTGGCGAAGAAGTCGATCGTGACGCAACACAAGGTGGTCATCGTCGAGGGCTATACGGACGTGATGGCCGCGCACGTCGCGGGCGTCACGAACGCAGTGGCCACGTGTGGCACCGCCTTCGGGTCGGAGCATGTGCGCATCATCCGCCGCCTGCTGGGCGATCATGCGGACCCTGCCGCAGGCGTCGTGCTCTCCAGCGGGCGTGCCCACGGCTCCGAGGTCGTCTTTACTTTCGACGGTGATAGCGCCGGGCAGAAGGCCGCATTGCGCGCATACGGGGAGGACCAGAACTTCGCGGCGCAGACCTTCGTGGCGGTGGCGCCGGGCGGCCAAGACCCGTGCGACCTGCGCCTGTCCCAGGGCGACCAGGCGATCGTCGACCTGGTGAACTCGCGCATCCCCCTTTTTGAGTTCGCGATTCGCTCGGTCCTGTCCCAGATGGACCTGCGTAGCGCCGAGGGGCGCGTGCAGGGCCTGCGCGCCTCGGCTGGCATCGTCGCGCACATCAAGGACCTGGCTCTGCGCGCCGAGTACACGCGCCAGCTCGCCGGATGGCTCGGCATGGACATGCGTACGGTCGAGCAGGCAGTCCGGGCGGCGGGCCGTGTTGAGGTGATTACCCCCGGTCCGCGCCCTGGAGAGATCGAGATGGCCGGTGCGGGTCGCCCTGCCCCCACCCCCGTGCGCCGCGGCCCCGAGGATCCGGTGACCCGCGTCGAGCGCCAGGCCCTCGAGGCGGTCTTACAGCACCCGCTCTACGTCGTCGGCTCCGGATTCGAGGAGCTGGACGGCCAATCCTTTACCGTGCCCACGCACCGCGCCGTCCACGACGCGATTCGTGCGGCCGGTGGCCTGGACGCCTTCACGCAGATGATGCGCCAGGCCGAGGCCCACTTCGGCCCCGGCGACAACGCGACCCTGGCGGCGTCACGTCACTTCGTCCAGGTCATCCTCGACGCGGCGGGCGAGTTCATCGGCCCTGCCGTCACCGAGCTGGCGGTCAACCCCCTGCCCGTCGCGGGCGAAGCCGACGTGCGCTCCTACTGCCGCGGCGTCGTCGCGGCCTTGGTTCGCATGGACCTCACCAGACAGTTAGGTGAAGCACGTGCGGCCCTGTCGCGCATGAATGAGGAGGATCCGCAGTACTCTGAGGTCTTCCGGTCGCTCATGCGTCTGGAACAACGCAGGCAAAACTACACCGAAAGGGATTAATACAACATGGCAGAAGTGGAGAGCTTCACTCTGGACCATACAGCCGTGAAGGCACCTTACGTGCGCCTCATCAACGTGGAGGCCGGCCCGAAGGGCGACCAGATCTCGAATTTCGACGTGCGCTTCGTCCAGCCCAACAGCGGCGAAATCCCGTCCTCTGGTCTGCACACGATCGAGCACCTGCTCGCCTCTCTGCTGCGTGACCGCATCGACGGCGTCATCGACTGCTCGCCGTTCGGCTGCCGCACGGGCTTCCACCTCATCATGTGGGGTACCCCCTGCGTCAAGGAGGTGACTGCCGCTATCGCCTCGTCGCTGCACGCCATCGCCGAGGAGGCGACCTGGGAGGACGTTCCGGGAACGGACGTGTACTCCTGCGGCAACTACCGCGATCACTCGCTGTTCAGCGCGCGCGAGTGGGCTCGGACGATCCTCGAGCAGGGTCTGTCCGTCGACCCCTTCGAGCGCGTCTTCATCGTTCACTGATCGAGACACACAATAGTCCGGGGCTCAGCCGAAAGGTGGGCCCCGGACTCGTCTGTGCGGGGGCGTCGCGTCAGGGGCGAGCGCACACCCGCCACGGCCTCGCCTCTTAGTCCAAGCCGACCGCGTCGCGCACGCTGGCCTCGAGGGCGTCGGCCTGGCGCTGAGCGGCCGCGTCGAGTGGGCCGTCGGCCGTCAGGATGGAGAACAAGCCGTCTGGTCCCCGGCGTACCCACGCCGTGATCGTCGTTCCGGCGTCGGTGTCCGCCTGGGCGAACATGACGATGGAGCGGTTGACGTACTCGCTGACCTGGCGCATGAACTCGTCCGGGTCTCCCTGGCTGCGCCCAGCCAGGGCCGCGCGGGCCGGGTCCACCCACTCCAGCGCGAAGAGTTCGCCCTCCGCCTCCCAGCGCGCCCGCGCCACGTCGTACCACGGGAAGACCTTTGGGACAGGCGTCTCGTCGCCGGACGAGGCCTGGGCTCCGAAGACGTACAGGCCCGACTTTGCGGCTGCCAGCCAGCGCCCGTCCTGAAGCTCCAGGCTGGGGGAGCGGCGCTCGCGGGAGGGCAGGGCGGAGGCAAGGGACTTGGGGAGAGTCGTCATGCGTTGATCGTATCCTTTCTCCGCATTGGTGCGCACAGGCCTATGCGTACGTGAAAGCGTACGATATGATGGGAGTGGAAAGGAAAGATCATGACTGCTGTGAGTGCCACTGCCGCCCGCTCGGATCTGTACCGGCTTATCGACACCGTGAATGAGGAGTCAACCCCGATCACGATCACCGGCCGTCGTGGGAATGCCGTGCTCATCGGCGAGGCCGATTGGTGTGCCATCCAGGAGACCCTCTACCTGCAGGGGATTCCGGGAATGACGGACAGCCTGAAGGAAGCCACTCGTGAGGACCTTGACGATGCCCTCGATGACGTGGAGTGGTAGTCGTGTGGCGGGTCGTTTTCTCCAAGCAGGCCGCGAAGGACGCGAAGAAGCTCTCTGCCAGCGGACTTAAAGCGAAAGCGCAGGCTCTCATTGAGGTTCTGACAGAGGATCCTTTCGCGGTGCCTCCCCGCTACGAGCGCCTCGTGGGTGACCTCGCCGGGATGTATTCGCGCAGGATTAACATTCAGCACAGGCTCGTCTATGAGGTCTTCGAAGAGGAGCGCACCGTTCGCGTCCTGCGCATGTGGACGCACTACGAGTGACGCACTGCGTGTCAGCGACCCGAGACTTGAGCGCTATCACCCATTTCGGCCAGGACGGCGGCCTCGATCTCGTCGGCCTCGATAATTTCTTCAGCCGTTATCGCCTGCGTGCCCGAGGTGATGCGCGAGTGGCGCATCGCGAGCAACTCGAAGCCGAGCGCCGCGGCCACGATAACCGCCACGACGATGAAACCGATGAGCACGCCGCGCGCGGTCGCCGGAGCAAAGCCCGCGTCCGTTGAAGTCAGACCCGCCTGCGTCATTGACACGATGGTCGCCAGGACTGTCATCGCGATCGCACCGAAGAACTGCTGGACCGTGTTCATGAGGGCGGTGCCATCGGCAGTGAGCGGGCCATCCACGTGAGTCATCGCGTGGGTCTGCGTGTTTGCGTACGCCAAGCCGAAACCCAGCATGAACATGAAGTAGAAGGTAGCCATCCAGCCGGTGGACAGAGACGTACCACGCGCCGCCAGGGCAATGCAGGACACCAGGGTTATCACCGCACCGACGAGGATCGGAGTGCGCGGGCCGAAGCGGTCTAGGAGAGAGCTGCCGATTGGTGCCATCACAGCGCCAAGGACCGCGCCGGGCAGAACCAGCAGGCCCGCGCTCATCGCCGATGATCCGAGAGCCAACTGGGCGGCGTTGGGCAGCAGGTAGCCGAGGCCGAGCGCTGCGAACTGGAAGAACGCGAACGCTAGGAGCGAGTAGCGGTAGGCAGGCGCGCGCAGTACCGACAGACGGATCACAGGGGTAGGAGCCGAATGCGAGCGGAGAACGAACAGAACGGCACCAGCGACGCCGAGGACGATGAGACCGAGGGACATCAGGAGGGAGGCTCCCTCCGCCAGCGCGGTCCCCGCGCGTTCAACACCGAGGACGAGGCCGACGAACGTTAGCGCGATGAGGGCAACCTGCACGATATCGAGCGAGACACGCGACACTTGACCGCCGGTGATGGAGGCCGAGCCGACGCATACGGACACAAGAACGAGCGCCGCGCAGATCCAAAACACCGCGCGCCAGGACGCGACCGTCCCGATGATGCCGCCCAGAATCGGGCCGAGGGCCGGTGCGGTGCCCAGGACGAGAGCGCCCACACCCATCAACGCGCCGATTTTCGAGCGCGGAGAACGGGTTAGGATGATCGTGAACATCAGGGGAGTGACGATACCTGTGCCCATGCCCTGGATCAGGCGGCCAGCCAACAGAAGCGGGTACGTGGGTGCGAGAGCCGCAACCAGTGCGCCGGTCAAGATCGAGCCGGCGGCCGTGAAGAACAGTGAGCGAGGCGTGAAACGGCGCTGGAGCCAGCCCGTGATCGGCATGACGATGGAGACAACCAGCAGGTAGCCGGACGTCATCCACTGCACGTCGGCCATCGTCACGGAAAAGTCGGACATGAGGGCAGGGAACAACACGTTGAGGACTGTCTCGAGGAAGAGCCCCAGGAACGCGAGGATTGCCGTTGCGGTGATCGCGCCGATCAGCTGGGGGAGATGCGGTCGGAAGATGCAGGAGAGCTCACTGCAGAAAAACCTTTCTAGGGCGCGCCGACGATCGCTAGGTGACGGAGCCGCAGCGGCTGCGTCGGGGTGTTCGGCACGCGAACGCAAGATGGCACTGTAGCGAAATAGGGAGGGGCTTCGTAAGCCGACATGTGGGTGAGAACTTCCACAGGGGTGGGGGAGTGGGTCACATTCCGAAATCAACCGGCCGCAATGCGGACGGCGGGCATATTCTGGCTTCATCTTTGTGAAAAAACCACGACAGGAGGCCTCATGGCATCGACGCAGCACACCCCCACGGAACTTGAGGCTGCCGGCGACCTGGTCCTGCCCGCCGCCGATGAGCTGGCTGGCCGTTTCCCCCTGACCCCCAACGCTCACCCGGCGACGCCGGAAGAGTACAGCGAGATCATGTCGACCCTGGCTTTTGGCAAGAAGTTCACGGATCACATGGCCCACATGCGCTGGACCCGCGAGGGCGGCTGGAGTGACCGTGGCGTCATCCCCTACGGCCCGCTCGAGCTGACCCCCGGTGCTTCCGTCTTCCACTACTGCCAGTCTGTGTTCGAGGGCATCAAGGCCTACAAGCGCGAGGATGGCTCCGTGTGGACCTTCCGCCCCGGCTACAACGCCGCGCGCCTGAACCACTCGGCCCGCCGCCTGGCTCTGCCCGAGCTGAGCCGCGAGGACTTCGTGGCCTCTCTCGTGGACTACGTGCGCGCCGACGTGAAGTGGGTTCCCGACGTCGACGGCTCCTCCCTCTATCTGCGTCCTTTCATGTTCGCCTCCGAGGAGTTCGTGGGCGTGCACCCCGCGGGTGTCGTCGACTACTACGTCATCGGTTCTCCCTCGGGTCCCTACTTCAAGGGCGGCCTGTCGGGCGTGGCCATCTGGGTGGAGCGCGAGTATCACCGCGCCGGCCCCGGCGGCACCGGCAGCGCCAAGGCGGGCGGCAACTACGCGGCCTCCCTGCTGCCCCAGATCCAGGCAGAGGCCAAGGGCTTCTCTCAGGTCTGCTTCCTGGATACCTACGAGGGCAAGTACCTCGAGGAGCTGGGCGGCATGAACATGTTCGTCGTCATGGCAGACGGTACCATCCGTACCCCCGAGCTCACCGGCGTCATCCTCGAGGGTGGCACGCGCAGCGCGATTCTGCGCATGCTGCGCGACCAGGGCGTGGATGTGCGTGAGGAGAAGATCGCCCTGTCCGAGGTTGTGGACGGCATTCGCTCGGGCGGCGTTGCCGAGGTCTTCGCCTGTGGCACGGCCGCTGTGGTCACCCCGATCACGCGCCTGGCTGGCGACGACTTCGACGTCGAGATTGCGGTGGGGGACAAGACCCGCGAGATCCACAAGCACCTCACCGACATCCAGTGGGGCCGCGCCGAGGATCCCTACGGCTGGACGTACCGCCTGGCCTGAGTATTCACGCGTGAGGGAGCCACGGCCTCGTCAATGGACGAGGTCGTGGTTTCTTTTTGTGGTCGCAGCGCGGCATCGATTCTTCCTGACAGTGGTGTCAGAACCTAACTAAGGCTATCCTTGGTTGTGGACGCTCGTGTGTGTCGTGTTGATAGGAGAACGATGAAACGCGTGATCGTTGTTGCCTGCTCGTGGGCAGCGGCTCTATGCCTGGCGCTCGCCTACCTGGTGATCGGCTGGGGCATCGATGATATTGCGGGAAACAATGCCTGGTCGACGTGGTGGATCGCCCTCGTAGGTGCCCTGGGATCGGGCTTCTTCGCGTGGGCCGTCAGCGCCCTCGGGGCGACCGCTATGAAGCAGCTGGAACCTAGGCTGCGCCACTCGATGATCCGACAGGTCTTTGCCCTGGGTCCGACGCAGCGCACCAGCGAGCGGGCGGGTCGCGTCGTCAACTCCGCGACCGACGGCGTCGAGCGTGTCGCCGCCTACAAGGGTATTTTCCTGGCCCCCATGATCGCGTCGCTGACGACCCCGATCCTCGTCGTCATTGTCGTCGCCCTGACCCTCGACCCTGCTTCCGGTGGATTCCTCGCTATCGCGATCCCACTCGTGCCTATCTGCGTCCTGGGCTTCCGCAAGGCATTCAAGCCGGTGTCCTCACGCTATCGTCACGCCTCGCGCCAACTGGCCGCCAAGGAACTCGACGCGATCCAGGGCCTGGGCGACCTGGCCCTCATGAACGCGGGCAAGGACATGGGGAAGCGCCTGGCTGATGCCGCCGAAGAGGTGCGCTCGAAGGTCATGAGCTACCTGGCTGGCAATCAGCTGATCCTCCTCGTCATCGATTCCGTCTTCTCCCTGGGCATGATCACCGGTGCGATCACGCTGGCCCTCATCCGCTACACGCAGGGGACGCTGAGCGTCGGCGGTGCCATCTCCCTCGTGCTGCTCTCCTCGATCATGCTTGATCCGCTGGACCGCATCGGTCAGTTCTTCTACATCGGCATGGGCGGCATCGCCGCCAACAAAGAAATCAAGAAGTTTAACGCTCAGATTCCTGCCGTCATGGACGCTGAGGGGGTCAAGGCCCCCGCGAAGCCGGCCAAGCCCGGCGAGATCCGCCTGGAAGACGTGTCCTTCGCGTACACGCAGGGCACCCCGGTCCTGCAGGGGGCCAGCCTGACGGTCTCCCCCGGAGAGCACGTCGCCCTGGCTGGTTCCTCGGGTGCGGGCAAGTCGACCATCTCCGCTCTGCTCCAGGGGTACCTGCGCCCCAGGAGTGGTCACGTGAGCCTCAACGGAGTGGACCTGGCGGATGCGCCCCTGTCGTGGGTGCGCGCTCAGAGCGCCGTCGTCGAGCAAAGCACCTACCTGTTCTCCGGCACGCTGCGAGAGAATCTCCTTCTCGCGGCTCCCACGGCGACCGACGCTCAGCTCGTCGAGGCCCTGCGTGCCGCGCACCTCGGCGACTTCTACGAGGCCCTGCCTGGTGGCCTGGACGCCCGCGTGGGTGCCCGAGGCCTGGCCGTGTCGGGTGGCGAGGCCCAGCGCATCGCTATTGCCCGCGCCTTCCTGAAGAATGCGTCGATCATGATCCTGGACGAACCCACCGCCCACGTGGACCTGGCATCCGAGCGCGAAATCCTGGCATCCCTCGACACCGTGTGCGCCGGGCGCACCACCCTGACGATCTCTCACCGAGACGCCACCATCAAGGGCGCTGACCGCGTCGCGACGCTCCAGGAAGGAACGATCCGATGACCCGCAGGCAACTCTCTCTTCGGCTCCTGTCGATCACTCGCCGCGTCTTGCCGCCGCTGGCCGCCTCCATTGTGGCGCGCGTCGTCTTCCTCATGATCGGCGTCTGCCTGTTCGCCCTGGGGGGCTGGGCGGTCGCGAGCCTGGCCGCCGGCACCAGCGCGTGGTCGATCCCCGTTATTATTGTGTGCGCCGTGGTTCTCAGCCTCCTCAAGGGCGGTGCCCGCTACCTCGAGCAGTTCGCCGGACACTTCGTGGCCTTCCACTGCCTGGCGATGCTGCGCAACTACTTCTACGACCAGCTTGAACCTCAGGCCCCCGCAGGCACGGACCGCCTGGATTCGGGTGACATCATGAACCGCGTGACGAAGGACATCGACCGCGTCGAGGTTTTCTTCGCCCACACGCTCGCCCCCGTCACCACGGCCATCATTGTGCCGATCCTGACGCTCGTGTGGATGGGAACCTCCGTGTCCTGGGCGGTCGCCGCCGTCCTGGGTCCCTTCCTGGTTGTTGTTGGAGCGATCATTCCGTTCCTGGGGTCGGGTGCGACCGCCCGCGCGGCCCGCGAGCTGCGCGACGCCCGAGGCGCGCTCGCCGCCCATGTCACCGACTCGGTGCAGGGCGTGCGCGAGGTCCTGGCATTTGGCGCGCAGGAGCGACGCGAGGCCGAGATGGATGACATCGAGGCGCGCATAGACTCCGGGCT
>NZ_CAJPJE010000002.1:0-107948 GCF_905369875.1 Actinomyces sp. ICM47 | reverse complement strand
CAACGGACGCCTCGAACACCTACGCGGCATCGCCCAAGGATTCGTCAACCACCGAAACTACCGCCTACGCTGCCTCCTCCACTCCGGCGGATTCCAACACCTCCTACACCCTTAAATGCGAAGAGCCTCATTACTACCACGCTGTCAAACTTAATGATTCCGTGTATGCAGAGACAAAAAGGTGGTCGGGCGACCTCACACGCTCGCCCGACCACCGCCTACAGGACAACTACTGGACGCGTGTCTCACGCTCGATGGACACCAACTTCACGCCGCTCACTCCACGGATCGCGTCCAGCGAGCCCGCAGGCACGCGCAGCGCGTAGCCCTGCAAGGCGTTCTTATACTCGCGTTCGACCTCGACGGTCGCATCCGGATAAACCCCAGCCACGGCCTCGTTGATGGAAGCAAGGGTCGCCTCACGATCAGCACCCTCCTCAAGGTGGACGATGACGACGACAGGTTCCGCTGCCTCGGCATCGCCAGACGGCGCGGGGGCACCGCTCTGCACATCCGGGCTGTCCTGCCCATCCTTGGAGGTCAACGCAGTATCGGCGTCACCCACCGGCAGCACGGGAGCCGTCGAGCTGGACTGCGGGTCCGACTGGGGAGCCGACTGAGGAGCGGACTGGGGAGCAGACTGCTGCGAGTCCGCGCCAGGGTCGGACTGGGCGGAGGGCGTCTGCGGAGAGGACACGGAACAGCTCGCGACCGCGAGCGCACACGTTCCGACGCCTGCAAGGATGGCGGCTGGTTTCTTCATGGACATGGTGCATTCCTTCGCATTCACAGGCGACCGAGGCAGTTGCGTCGTCGCCGCTGTATCGGCAGATGCATCCAACATACCGCAGGACAACAAGCGACGTGCGCGGCATCCACGTCCACCACGCACGCGTTGCCCCTCATCCGCACGTGGGACCTCTCATCCGCAGCCAAACCCGCTGTTCCGTGCGTGAGCGAGGCTGCCCACGCACGGAACAGAGGGCCCACGTGCGCAACAGCGAGTGGGCCCGGGAACGTCCGCGGTGGAACGTTCCCGGGCCCAGGCCTCGTGAATCAGAAGCAGCCAGCGTTAGTGCTGCCAGACTCCCGACTCATCGAAGGTGTAGGTGCGGCCGTTGATCGTATGCGTACCGGTGAACATGGCACCGTCAGGTCCCAGGTAGTACCAGGAGCCGCCCTGCTGGAGCCAGCCGGTGTGCATCGCGCCAGACGAGGAGAGGTAGTACCAGAGACCGTCGACCGTGACCCAGCCGGTGTGCATGTCGCCGGAGTCACCCAGGTAGTACCAGGAGCCTCCGTCGCGGATCCAGCCGCTCAGCAGAGTGCCGGAAGCGTCCGCATACACCCACTCGCCGGAGGGGCGCTTGAGGAACCCGGTCATCATGTAGCCGGCAGGGCCAAACTGGTAGTCGGAGCCGTTGATGGTGTACCAGCCGCTCGCCAGGTAGTCGGAGCCGTTGGCGCAGACGTACCACCAGCCGGTGGCGTCATTCGCCCAGTGTCCGCCCGCGGGGTCGATGCAGGGAAGCTTCGCACCCTCGTTGCTGGTGGGCAGGTCGACGGTGCGCGGCTCGGAGTGGTTGAGGCCGTAGTCCCATGCGAGCAGGTACGGGTGGGCGATGACTTCGCCGGAGCCACCCTGGTCGGTCCACGCCTGGGAGAGTTCAGACATGGGGACGTCGAGCTCGTAGCGGTACTTGCCGTCGTCTCCCTTGACACCCTCGGTGTCGGAGAAGATATGGCGGTAGAACCACAGGCCGTCTGCTGGGTCGTGCAGGTCGATACCCGCGAGGGGCTTGTTGTCGGTCACGGCGATGGTGACTTGCGGCGCGTCGCCGTCCTCACTGAATGCGAGGGTGTCGACCGTAGGGGCGGTGGTGTCGATGCTGAAGTTGTACGAGATCGACTGCTCGGCCTGCGAGGGGCCGTCGTTGTGCGCGGAGAGCGTCAGCGTGTAGTCGCCGTCGGGCAGGTTCTTGTACGCGTCGGAGCGCAGGTCGAGCGCGGTGGACTCGTGCCCGTCCTCTACCCATGTCATCTTGCCGGTGCTGGGGTTGACACCGGACTTCCAGGCCTGGTGGGTCACGTACGAGGCGACGGATTCACCGGCGGCGTTCGCGTACACGGTGTTGAGCGTGTGGACGCTGCGCAGGGTGCCGGTACGCGGTTCGAGGACCGTGGGAGCGCCCGAGGCCTCGGCGCGGGAGAGGACGTAGCGGTCAGCCTTGGGCGTGCCGGTGCGCGCGTCGGCCTTGACCAGGGGGTTGTATCCCAGCTGCTGGCCCGTGGTGCCGTTGTAGATGCCCGAGGCCAGGGTGTGCGCTCCCCCGTCGGAGGCGAGGGCGTCGAAGATGGGGGCCTTGCCCCAGTCGCCATAGAAGCCCATGTAGGGCACGGTCAGGTCGGGCTGACCGTCGGTCTTCGAGGTGAGGCGCACGAAGCCGTCGAGGAACGTGCCGTTGGGCGTGTTCTGCGCGACGTAGGAGTCGAAGGCGGCGCGAGGCGTGACGTCCACGCCCACGGTCGCTTCGCTCGAGGCGGGGACGGTGATGGTCGCGCCTTCGCCGGTGCCGCTCACGGCCGCGCCGGAGTAGGCGATGTCCACGCCCTTGCCTCGCCAGTCGGAGGAGTGGCCGGTGAAGAATCCATCCTCAACGAACTCGGAGAGCGCCTGCGTGTTCAGGGCGTAGGTGGCCTCGACGCCGGAGAGGTTGTAGAGGGTGACGTCGAAGTGCCATCCCTTGGTCCCATCCCCCAGGTCGGCCTTGGGTCGGGAGGACTCGGGGGCACCCGCCACGGTCGGGTATACGGACGAGGTCGTGGCAGCCAGGACGTTCGCCAGACCCGAGCCCTGCTTGCGCGGGGAGTACGGGTCGCCGGTGTCCTGGAGCGGGTCAGCGATGGGAGCGGCCGTGCCCATGATGAGGTTCTGGACGACGTCCACCTTTTCGCGTGCGCTCATGGACGCGAACAGCGGATCATTCTGGACGCGCTGCAGGACAACCGCGCTCACGCCCGCCATCTGCGGGGTCGCCATCGACGTGCCGGACATGAACTCGTAGGTGCCTCCGGGCACCGAGGAGTAGATGTTGCCGCCGGGTGCGGCGACCTCGGGCTTGAGGCGCAGGTCGGGGGTGACACCCCAGGAGGAGAAGCTCGACATGGAGTACTTCGAGCTGGGGGCGACGACCTTGCCGGGGGCGACGCTCAGGTGGTGGTCGGCGGCGGCCAGCATGGCCTCGCCGTCCGCCTGCGAAATGAATGCGGCGGGCACGCCGTCCGTCGCCAGGCTCATGACGACGAGGGAGTCACCGGGAACATTGTTGTAGACGATGAAGCCGGCGGGCTTGGAGCCTGCGATGTTGTCGAACTTGGTCTGGAAGGTGAGGGAGCCTCGCTTGACCAGCACGATCTTTCCGGCCAGGCCCTCGGGGTACTTGGCCTTGAGCGCGGCGCCGTCCTCGGCCGAACCGATGCCGCCGTCGACATATTCGAAGGGGCCGCCGGTCAGGTCGGACAGGTCGGGCATCTTCTGACCGTCAGCGCCACCGGCCCGCTGGAAGGGAATGTCGCGGTCGCCGACGGTGAACGCGCTGTGCGCCAGCGAGTTATCGACGGAGGCGACGGAGACCACGGAGGAGTAGGTCGCTGGCTCGCACTGGGTGGAGGAGTCCGGGTCGGACGCGAAGGGCAGGTTTTTGCCGGAGGTATTGCCGTATCCGGCCGTGTAGTGGTTACCGGCTGCCGCGTTGACGGTCACGCCCACGTCCTGCAGGCTCTTGAAGACGGTCGCGTAGACCGAGTCGGCCTCGTTGTCCATACCTCCGAGCTGGCCGAGCGACAGGTTGATGACGTCGGGGTGCAGGATCACCATGTCGTCGAGTGCGGCGAGCAGCCCGGAATCGGTGATGTCGCCCTCGACGCTGCGCGCGACTTTGGCGACGATGATCTGCGCGTCGGGCGCGATGCCGACGATTTCGCCCGCGTTGCCCGCGGCGATGCCGGCGACGTGCGTGCCGTGCGATCCGGCTTGTCCGGTCGGCGAGGCGTCCGGGTCGTTATCCGCGTAGTCGTAGGCGAAGGGGAACTTCTCCGACACGTAGGTGCCGGTCTTGCCGTCGCCCAGCTGGGGGGTCAGGGACGCCACCTTGTCCGCCGAGAGCGCGGGGGTCCCCCCGAGGGCGCCCGCGAACGCCGGATGCGTCATGTCCACGCCCGTGTCGATGACGGCGATGACCTTCCCGTCGCCCTTCTGGGTGATCTGGTCGGCGTGCATCATCAGCTGGGCGCTGAGGTTGGCGGGGTCCTGGGTTGAGGTACGGGCGGAGTTCGTCGCTCCCTCGCCAGCGACCTGGTCGTCGGCATCCTCGACGGGGGTCTCGCGTTCAATGAAGGCGGCCTTGACGCCATTCGCGGCGCGGATCGCGCTGAGCGACCCGGCGGGTGCCTTGAGGGCGTAGCCGTCCAGGGCGTTGTCATACTCGCGTTCTACCGTGGCGGCGGATCCAGGGACGGCCCCGGCCACGGCCTCGTTGATGGAGGCGAGCGCGGAGCTGCGGTCAGCTCCGTCCTGGAGCTGGACGATGATACCGACGACGCGCGCCGGATCCTGGTCGTTCACCGTCGCGTCCGCCTCGAGCGTCGCGGTCTCGCCGTTCTTCGAGGTCAGCGCGGTGTCGATGTCACCCACGGGCAGGGACGAGGCCTGGGCGTCCTGGGTGGGTTGGGGCGCCGTGGGCGTCGGCGGAGATGCAAGGGACGCGGGTCCCGTGACCGCCAGCGCACAGGCGCCGACGAGCGCGAGGAGCGCCGTAGGTTTCTTCGTTGTCATGTGCGTAACTCCAATGTGTCGACAAGCGGCCGCCCTTGGGCGTGAAGGAGACCGCGCCGTGTCGGCCGCCACACCCAACATACATGACAAAAGGCTTATGACAAACTTTGTTTCACATTGGGAAACGATTGAAGAATATTTTACTAATAAACCGGACCCGGGCCTCGAAACGCTTACATAACAACGTTCCGAGGCCCGGGCCGATTCTTCGTCAGACGCCGACGCTCAGATCACCTGACCCGCGCGCCCGACTCATCAAAGACGTAGGTACGTCCATTGATCGTGTGCGTGCCGGTCAGCATCGCGCCGGAGTAGGACAGGTAGTACCAGGAGGAACCCACCTTCACCCAGCCAGTCTGCATGATGCCGTCGGCGTTCATGTAGTACCAGGACCCGTCAACCTGCACCCAGCCGACGGCCATCGCACCGCTGTCGGACAGGTAGTACCAGGAGCCGCGGTCGAGCAGCCAGCCGGTGCGCATGACCTTGGTAGCCGGATCAAGGTAATACCAGGAGGCACCGTCACGGACCCAGCCGCCCGCCAGGGCGCCCTCGGAATCCGCGTAGACCCACTCGCCGGAGGGACGCTGGAGGAAACCGGTGGATATGTAGCCGTTGGGACCGAACAGGTAGTCGGAGCCATTGATCGTGAACCAGCCACCCTTGAGGTAGTCCGTGCCACTCGCGCAGGCGTACCACCAGCCGGTGGAGTCGTGGGCCCAGTGTCCGCCCGTGGGGCTCACGCACGGAGCGATCGGACCCTCGTTGTCGGAAGGCAGGTCAATCGTGACGGCCTCGGAGTGGTTGAGGCCGTAGTCCCACGCCATGACATAGGGGTGGGCGATGATGTCACCCGTGCCACCCTGCGCAGCCCAAGCGCTCTCTAGCTCACCCAGGGCGAGGCTCAGGCTGTAGTAGTACCTACCGTTGTTGAACCACTGATCGGAACTGTTATCAACGACCTCGCGGTAGAACCACAGTCCGCTTCCGGGGTCGTGCACGGTAAAGCCCGCAATGGGCGATTCATCACTGATCTCCAGGCTGAGGGTAGGACCGCCGACATCGGCGAGGTCCACGTTCACGTTTTTCAGAACCGGGGCCTTCGTGTCGACGCGGAAGTCATAGGAGATGGACTGCTCGGTGGTAGAAGGGCCATCGTTGCTAGCAGCAATCGTCAGCTTGTACGTGCCGTCGGGTAGGTTCTTGAACTCGTCGGACATCAGGTCCAAGCCTCTGGACGTATGGCCTTGCTCCACAGCGGTCATGACCCCATTCGAATCCAGGGCAGACTTCCAGTTCTGGTGCGACGTGTAGGAGGCGACGACCTCGCCGGCCTCGTTCGTGTAGGTCGTGGTCATCGTGTGGACAGACCGCAGCGTGCCCGTGCGAGGGTAGACAGCCGTGGGCGCGAACATGCTGTCGGAGCGAGAAATCACGTAATTCTTAGCGTTGGGGCGACCCTCACGCTTCGTCGCATCGTCGAGGGGGTTGTAGCCCAGCGAACTGCCGTTCACCCCGTCGTAGATGCCCGAGGCCAGGATGTGCCCATCACCCTCAGAGGCAAGCTGGTCAAAGATCGCGGGCTTACCCCAGTCACCGTAGAAGCCCAGGTAGGGCACGGTCAGATCAGACTGACCCTGCGTGCGCGACGTGAAGCGCACGAAGCCCTCCAGGAAGGTACCCGACGGCGCATTGTCTGTCACGTACTGGGCGAACGCGGATCCGGGGGTGACGTCGATGCCGACAGCGGCCTCGCCCTTCGCGGGAACGGTGACGGTCGCGCCCTCGCCGGTGGCCGAGGCAGCGCCGGAGTAGGCGATCTCCACGCCCTTGCCACGCCAATCGGAGGAGCGCTCACTGAAGAAGCCGTCCGTCACGATGTCGGAGAGCGCCTGGGAGTTCATCTCATAGGTCGCCGAGGCGTCGGACAGGTTGTGCAGGACGACGTCGAAGTGCCAGCCCTTGGTGCCATCCCCCAGGTCGGCCTTGGGTCGGGATTGTTCGGGGGCACCCTTCACGGTCGGGTACACAGACGAGGTCGTAGCAGCCAGAACGTTCACCAGGCCGGATCCCTGCTTGCGCGGAGAGTAGTAGGCACCAGTGTCCTGGAGTGGATCGACGACGGGGGCGGCTGTGCCCATGATGAGGTTCTGGACGACGTCCACCTTCTCACGATCACTCATCGAGGCAAAGAGCGGATCGTTCTGAACGCGCTCAAGCACGACGGCGCTCACGCCGACGATCTGGGGCGTCGCCATGGACGTGCCGGACATGAACCCGTATGCGCCGTCAGGCACCGAGGAATAGATGTTGCCGCCGGGGGCAGTCACCTCGGGCTTGAGCCGCAGATCAGGGGTGACGCCCCACGAACTGAAGCCGGATATCGAATGCTTGCTGCTGGGCGTGATCGTCATGCCCTCAACGAGGGTCAGGTGATGGTCGGCGGCAGCCAGCATGGCCTGACCATCGGCCTGCGACATGAAACCGGCGGGCACGCTCAGCGTCGACAGGCTCATGACCATGAGCGCGTCGCCGGGGACGTTGTTGTAGACGAGGACGCCAGCGGGCTTGAGGTCTGCAAGGTTCGACACCTTAGCGTCGAAGGTCAGCTTACCGCGCGACACGAGCACGAACTTACCGGCCAGCCCGTCCGGGTACTTCTCCTTGAGAGCTTTCACATCTTCTTCGGAGGCGATTCCACCGTCAACGAACTCGTAGTCGCCAGCGGGCAGCTCGGCGATGTCAGCGATCTTGTCACCGTTCTCCGCGCGCGCACGCTGGTAGGCGACGTCTCGTCCGGCTGCCTTGAAACCGTTGGCCTGAAGCACGTTATCGAGGGAGGCCACGGCAACCACGGGGGCGTAGGAAGCGGGTTCATCCAGGGTCGAGGAGTCGGGGTCGGAGGCGTAGGCCAGGTTCTTACCCGAGTTGTTGCCGTAGCCTGCGGAGAATTCGTTACCGGCGGCCGCGTCGACTGCGACCCCCTTCTCCTGCAGCGTCTCGAAGATTCCCGCGTAGACGCTGTCGGCGGCGTTGTCCATGCCGGCTGTCTGGCCGAGCGAAAGATTCACGACGTCGGGGCGCAGGACCGCCATGTCATCCAGGGCGGATAGCAGCGCGGAGTCCGGGATACCGCCGCGGTCGCGTTCGACCTTCGCGACAATGATCTGCGCGTCGGGGGCCACGCCCATGATCTCACCGGCGTTACCCGCGGCGATACCGGCGACGTGCGTACCGTGGGAACCTGCCGGAGACGCGTCGGCGTCATCATCCGCGTAATCGTAGGCGAAGGGGAACTTCTCAGAGACGTAGGTGCCCGTCTTGCCCGCACCCAGCTGCGCGGCCAGGGAGGCCACCTTTCCCGCATCCAGGGCGGGAGTCCCGGACAGGGTACCGGCGAAGGCCGGGTGGGTCATGTCCACGCCCGTGTCGATGACGGCAATAACCTTGCCCGCGCCCTTCTGGGACACCTGGTCGGCGTGCATGATGAGCTGGGCGCTCAGGTTGTCGGGATTCTGGCCCGCCAGGCGCGCGGCCGCGAAACCGCCCTCGGCGTCGGTCGTCACGTTATCGTCGACCTGAATCTCACGCTCGAGGAACGCGGCCTTCACGCCGCTCACGCTGCGGATCGCGTCAAGCGACCCAGCGGGGGCCTTCAGCGCGAATCCGCTGAAGGCGTTGGTGTACTCGCGGCTCACCTCGGCGGAGGCACCCGGGTCAACCCCAGCCACGGCCTCGTTCATGGCGGCGAGGGCGGCAGCGCGGTCGGTGCCGCTCGCCAGCTCGACGATGATGCCGGCGACGCGCGCGGAGTCCTCAGCAGCGGAGGCCTGGGTCGGCGCAGCGGCCGGGGTCTGGCCGCTCTTCGAGGTCAGCGCGGTGTCGACGTCGCCGACCGGAATGATCGGTTCGGTCGCGGACGGCGCGGGCTGTGGGGTGACGGGGGCGGGGGCGGGCGGTGCCGCAAGGGCAGCCGGAGCCGCGACCGCGAGCACGCACGCCCCAGCGAGCGCAAGCAGCGCCACTGGTTTCTTCGGTGTCATAGTCGTAAAACTCCCATGTGTTGATGACAGACCGCACGGGCGCAGTACAAAGTCCGACCCGTCGGTCATTACTTCGTAGGGTACACGACACAACACGCGAGTTTGACACCGTTTCACGGATGACACAGCACCCGCCCACAACCAACGAGGCCTGAGCCCGGAAACGCTGTCGCACTAGCGTTCCCGGGCCCAGGCGGTATGTTTCACGAAGAGGACGTCAGATCACTTGATCCACTCGCCAGATTCGCTGAACTCGTAGGAGTTTCCATCGATCGTGCGGATACCGCTGTACATCGCACCGTCGGAACCCAGGTAGTACCAGCGGCCACCGATCTTGACCCAGCCGGTCTGCATGGCACCGTCGTTGCCCAGGTAGTACCAGCGACCATCGCTCTTAACCCAGCCGGTCTGCATGGCACCGTCGTTGCCCAGGTAGTACCAGCGACCATCGCTCTTAACCCAGCCGGTCTGCATGGCACCGTCGTTGCCCAGGTAGTACCAGGAGCCTTTACCGCGCACCCAGCCGGAGCTCATGTAGCCGTTGCCATCGAAGTAGTAGTAGCGACCATCGATGAGGTACCAGCCGTTACGTAGGTACGCACCGTTGTTGCACTGCCACGCCCAGCGGTAGCCGTCGGTCACCCAGCGCCCACCCATGGAGGGGCTACACACGTTGCCGCCGTTACCGCCGTCATTACCGGGCTGATCGCCGGTGTTTCCACCGTTATCGCCGCCGCCGTTACCGGGCTGGTCCCCGGTGTTGCCGCCGTCGTTACCGGTAGCCGTCCCGATCGTGATGGCCTTGGAGTGGTTGAGGCCGTAGTCCCACGCAAGCACGTAGGGCTTGTTGTTGCTGCCGCCGCTCACCCTGCTCATGTCGACGGTAGCCGTGTAGTGGTAACGACCGTTCGAGTAGGTCTGGTCAGCGTCGTTACGGATGACGTCGCTGTAGATGTACTGGCCGCTGTTCGAGTCGTTCACCGTGAAGCCAGCCAGCGGCGACTCGTCGCTGATCTCCACGTTGAGGGTGGAACCCCCGTTGCTCAGCGTGGCACGCTCGACGACGGGCGCCTTGGTGTCAACGCGGAAGTTGTAGGTCAGGGACTGCTTCGTCGGCGAGGGGCCGTCGTTGGTGGCGGCAATCGTCAGCGTGTACTTGCCGTCGGGCAGCCTCGAGTACTTGTAGTCGTTGAGGTTGATCGAACGCGACTCGTGGTTTTCCTCAACCCAGGTCATCCGACGCTCGTCGGAGTTATACACCGACTTCCAGTTCTGCGTGGAGGTGAAGGAAGCGACGCTCTTGCCGGCCTCGTTCGCGTAGGTCGTGGTCATCGTGTGGACGGACCGCAGCGTGCCCGTGCGAGGAGTGATGGCCGTGGGCGCGCCCGAGGCCGTGGAACGGGAGATCACGTAGCGGTCAGCGTTGGGACGACCCTCGCGATCCCTGCCCTTCACGAGGGGGTTGTAGCCGAGGAGGCTGCCGTTCTGGCCGTTGTAGATGGCCGAGGAAGCAGCGTGGCCGTCACCCTCGGAGACCATCTGATCGAAGATCGAAGGCGTGCCCCAGGATCCGTAGAAGCCCAGGTAGGGCACGGTCATGTCGGACTGGCCATTCGTGCGAGCCGTGAAGCGCACGAAGCCGTCCAGGAAGGTGCCCGAGGGGGCGTTCGCGCTCACCCACTGGGCGAACTGGCTGCCGGGGGTGACGTCGATACCAACGGTGGCCTCGCCCTTGGCGGGGACGGTCACGCTATTGTTGGAGAAGGAGACGCTGACGCCCTTGCCGTTCCAGTCGGTGGAGCTGCCGGTGAAGAGGCCGCCCGAGATGTTCTCAGACAGGGCCTGAGCGGAGAGATCGTAGGTCGCCGCCGTGCCGGACAGGTTGTGCAGGGTGACGTCGAAGTGCCAGCCCTTGGTGCCATCACCGAGTTCCGCCTTGGGGCGGGAAGAGTCGGCAGCACCGTTCACGGTCGGGTACACGGACGAGGTCGTGGCAGCCTGAACGTTCACGAGGCCTGCGCCCTGCTTACGCGGGGAGTAGTAGGCACCGGAGCCGGCGTTCGGATCGGCGACGGGGACAGCGGTGCCCATGATGAGGTTCTGGACGACGTCGGCCTTCTGGCGCGCGCTCATCGAGGAGAAGAGCGGGTCGTTCTGAATGCGCTCAAGAACGACGGCGCTGACGCCGGTGATCTGCGGGGTCGCCATGGACGTGCCTGACATGTACTGGTAGCCGCCGCCGGGCACGGAGGAGTAGATGTTGCCACCGGGGGCGGTCACCTCAGGCTTGAGGCGCATGTCAGGAGACACGCCCCACGAGCTGAAGTCAGACATCGTGTAGGCACCGCGACCGTTCCGCGCGTTTTCGATGGAGGCCACCGACACGACGGGCGCGAAGGTGGAGGGTTCACCCAGGGTCGAGGAGTCCGGGTCGGAGGCGTAGGGCAGGTTCTTGCCCGACTTGTTGCCGTAGCCGGCTTGGAACTCGTTGCCTCCAGCAACGTCGAGAGTGATGCCCTTCTCCTGCAGCTTCTCGTACACGCCCGCGAACAGGGTGTCGGCCGCACTGTCCATGCCGGCCGTGCGGCCGAGGGACATGTTCACGACGTCAGGCTTAATGTCCGCCATGTCGTCCAGGGCTCCGAGCAGCGCGGAGTCGGGGATGCCGCCACCGCGGCTGCGCGCAACCTTCGCAACGATGATCTGAGCATCGGGGGCGATACCCATGATTTGATCACCGTTGGCTGCGGTAATGCCGGCAACGTGCGTGCCGTGGGCACCCGCCGGGGAGGCATCGTTGTCACCGTCCGCATAGTCGTAGGCGAAGGGGAACTTCTCGGACACGTAGGTGCCGCTCTTGCCCACCTGCTGCGCCAGAGCAGCGCCCTTGGAACTGTCGATTGCGGGAGTTCCGTGCAGGGCTCCCGAGAACGCGGGGTGGTCCATTTCCACGCCCGTGTCGATGATGGCGACGACCTTGCCTTCGCCCTTCTGAGTAACCTTGTCAGCGTGCATCATGATCTGCGCGCTCAGGTTATCGGGGTGCTGCGAACGTGACGCAGTCGTTGCGGAACCGCTGCCTGCATCGTCAGAGTCGCCGTTTGCATCGTCGCTGACTTGGGTCTCGCGATCAATGAAGGCGCTCTGGACACCGCTCACGCCGCGGATCGCATCCATCGAGCCGATGGGAGCGCTCAGCGCGAAGCCCGTAAAGGTGTTGCTGTACTCCCGCGACACCTCAGCCGAGGCATCCGGGTAGGCCGCAGCAACAGCCGCGTTGATAGAGGCGAGGGCGGCGGCAGTGTCGGTGCCGTCCTTCAGCTGGACGATCATATCCACGACGCGCGAGGATCCGTCATCGGTGGAGGCCTGAGTTTCCCCATCAACCACCTGCTCGCCCTCCTCTGAGGTCAACGCATTTTCAGCGTTGCCCACGGGCAGTTCAGGCTCGGGCTCAGGCTGCGCGACCACTCCGGCTGCGGATTGCGCAGCCTCGGGGTCAGAATCAGCCTCGGGTCCATAAGACCCGGGCAGCGCAAGAGACGTCGGCAGCGCGACTGCAACCGCGCATGCGCCGGCGATAGCGATGAGTTTCGCCGGTTTCTTCAGTGTCATATGTCTAACTCCAATGTTGGCGTCTGGGGACCCTTACAGGCCTACCTAAAGTCTGACCTATTGGTCACCCGGAATTAGAGTACAACACTTATCGCAGAATCTGGAAGTCCTTTTGCAAAATCCCGACACTTTTTCAACGACAAGGCCTGGGTTCGGTGATGTTCTCACGAAGCACCATCGAACCCAGGCTTTGTGCGGTCTTCTCCCCCTCACGTCACCCGACTAACGCGCCCGAAGGGTCAAAAGTATAGGCGCGCCCATTGATCTTTTGCACACCGGTCAGCATCACCCCATCGGACCCCAGATAGTACCAGGTGCCCCCCTGGTTGAACCATCCAGTGCACATCGCTCCAGTTGAGTCCAGGTAGTACCAGGAACTGCCGTACGTGATCCATCCAGTGTGAATGTTGCCGGAAGCTCCCAGATAGTACCAGGAACCGCGCTCGAACAACCATCCGGTGCGCATGACCTTCGTGGCTGGGTCGAGGTAATACCAATGGGGTCCTCCATACACTCCATCACGGACCCAGCCGCCCACCAGAGCGCCCTCGGGGTCCGCGTAGACCCACTCTCCGCTCACACGCTTGAGGAACCCGGTCATCATGTAGCCGGACGGACCGAATTGGTACTCCGAGCCATTGATGGTGAACCAACCCGCCTTCAGGTAGGTCACACCGTCCGCGCAGCGGTACCACCAGCCGACGGAATCCTTCACCCAGGAACCACCCGCAGGATCGGCGCAGGGAAGCCGGACGTTCGGATTGTTATTGGTGGGCAGGTCCAGGGTCACAGGATCGGAGGGGTTCAGGCCGTAGTCCCATGCAAGCACGTAGGGGTGCGAGACAACTCCCCCGGTTCCGCCCTGATTCTCCCACGCCTGCATGATCGTCATGATGGGCAGCTCCACGTGGTAGCTGTAGGCCCCATCCTCGCCAACGCTGCCCTCGCTGGGGGTGAAAATGTGGCGGTAGAACCACAGGCCGTCGACAGGATCGTGCAGGTCGATGCCAGCCAGGGGCGAGGCATCGGTGACGTCGAAGGAAATGACCATGTCTGGCCCCTCACCCCCGTACGTCAGGTTGGAGATGACGGGCGCGGTCGCGTCGAGGCGGAACTTGTAGGAGATCGACTGCTCTGCGCTTGACGGCCCGTCGTTGCTCGCCTCAATCGTCAGCGTGTACTCACCGTCGGGCAGGTCCTTGTAGGCGTCAGAGCGTGCGTCCAGCGCGGTGGGCTCGTGGTAGGCCTCGACCCACGTGTTCTCTTCGGTGCTCGTCAGATACACGGACTTCCAGTTCCGATGGTTCGTGACGGAGGAGACTTTCTCCCCGGCCTTGTTCGTGTAGATGCTGGTGAGCGTGTGGACGCTGCGCAGCGTGCCCGTGCGGGGTTCGAGGATCGTGGGCGCACCTGGAGCCCCGGAGCGCGAGATGACGTAGCGGTCGGCGTTGGGCCGACCCTCGCGTGCACCCACCTTGATAAGGGGGTTGTAGCCGAGCTGATTGCCGGTCGCGCCATTCACGATCTGTGAGGCGTGAGTGTGCCCGTAGCCCTCGGAGGCGAGTGCGTCGAAGATGGCCGGCTTGCCCCAGTCGCCGTAGAAGCCCAGGTAAGGCACGGACAGGCTGGGCTGGCTCTCGGTGCGCGAGGTGAAGCGCACGAAGCCATCGAGGAAAGTCCCCGAGGGAGCGTTGTCAGCGACATACTGGGCGAATTCGGACCCGGGGGTAACGTCGATGCCAACGGTGGCCTCGCCCTTCGCGGGCACAGTGACGGTCGCCCCCTCCCCCGCTCCCGACGCCGCGCCGCTGTACGACACAGCCACGCCACGGCCTCGCCAATCCGAGGAATGCTCCGTGAAGAAGCCGTCGTCGATGATCTCGGAGAGCGCCTGGGAGGAAAGCTCATAGGTCGCTTCCGCGTCGGACAGGTTGTGCAGGACGACGTCGAAGTTCCAGCCCTTCGTGCCATCCCCCAGGTCGGCCTTGGGCCGGGAGACCTCGGGGGCACCCTCGACGGTCGGATACACAGACGAGGTCGTGGCCGCCAGAGCGTCAACCAGGCCAGCGCCCTGCTTACGCGGAGAATACAGCACCCCGCTATCCTGAGCCGCGTCGGTCAGGGGGGCGGGCGGTGCCCATAATGAGATTCTGGACGACATCCACCTTCTCACGCGCACTCATCAAGGCAAAAAGAGGATCAGACTGGACACGCTGCAGGACGATCGCACTGATACCCGACATCTGCGGGGTCGCCATCGAGGTGCCCGAGGTCTGCTCGTACGCACCGTTCGGTATCGCGGAGAAAACGTTGCCACCGGGCGCAGCGATTTCAGGCTTGAGGCGCAGATCTGGGGAAACGCCCCACGAGGAGAACTCCGAGGCCTCGTAGACGGAGGACTGCGGCAGAACCTGGCCCTCAGCCATCGTCAGGTGATGATCAGCGGCCTCCAGCATGGCCTGGCCATCCGCCTGCGAGATAAACGCGGCGGGCACGTCCTGGGTCGTCAGGTTCATGATGATGAGGGAACCGACCGAAACGTTGTTGTAGACGAGGACACCCGCGGGGTGCAGGTCGTACAGGTTCTCGACCTTCTTCTGGTAGGTCATGTTGCCGCGCGAGACAAGCGCAATCTTGCCGGTGAGGCCATCCGGATACTTTTCCGTGAGGGCGGCCACGTCCTCCTCGGAGGCGAATCCCGCATCTACATACTCGTAGGTGCCGGCGGGCAGGTCGGAGAAGTAGGCGACCTTCTCGCCGTTCATGCCGCGCGAACGCTGGTAGCCGATATCCTTCCCGGCTGCCGTGAAAGCATTGCGGATGAGCGCGTTCTCGACGGAGGCGACGGCGACCACCGAGGGGTAAGTCGCGGGTTCGTCAATGACCGAGGAGTCGGGGTTTGAAGCATAGGGCAGGCCCTTACCAGACATGTTGCCGTACCCGGTCGAAAAAGCGTTGCCCGCAGCCGCGTTGACGGTGATCCCCGCCTCCTGCAGCTTCTTGTAGACGGTCGCATAGACCGTGTCCGCCTCGTTATCCATTCCGGCCGTCCAGCCCAGCGACAGGTTAATGACGTCCGGATGCAGGATCAGCATGTCGTCGAGTGCGGCCAGCAGAGCGGAATCCAGCAGCGCATCATCCTCGGTGCGCGTTACCTTTCCGACGATAATCTGAGCGTCCGGGGCGGTGCCGACAATCTTGTCGGCGTTACCCGCCGCGATACCCGCGACGTGCGTCCCATGGAAGCCCGACCCTCCCTCGCGCGGCGAGGCATCGTTGTCACCGTCCGCGTAGTCGTAGGCGAAGGGGAACTTCTCATTCACATAGACGCCGGTCTTCCCCTCCCCCAACTGGGCCTTGAGTTCATCCACCTTGTCCTCCGACAGGGCAGGTGTGGCCGTGAGCGCGGGCGTGAACGCCTGGTGCGTCATGTCGACACCCGTGTCGATGATGGCGATGACCTTCCCCTCGCCCTTCTGAGTCACCTGGTCGGTGCGCATCATGAGCTGGGCACTCAGGTTTGCGGGATCCTGCCCCTCGATCTGCGAGGCCCTGGTGCCGCCCTCCGCGTCAACGGCGGCCGCATCACTGACGTGCCCCTCGCGCTCCAGGAAGGCAGCCTTGACACCCGCCACACCGCGGATCTCCTCCAGGCTGCCGGCGGGGGCGCTCAGCGCGAAGCCATCCAGGACGTTGGCGTACTCCCGCTCCACCCAAACCTGCACTCCTGGAAACGACGCAGCCACGGCCTCGTTCACGGTCGCAAGAGCAGCGCTACGATCAATCCCTTCCTCGAGTTGCACGATGACGCCGACAAGTCGCGCCGAGTCCCGGTCGACGACTTCGGCAACCTCCGGTGCCTGCCCGTCCTTCGAGGTCAGCGCCGTGTCAAGGTCACCGACCGGCAGGGACGAGGCCGGGGTATCCTCCGCGGGAACCGGACCCGCGCGCAGCGGTGAGGCCACGGACGCCGGACCCGTAAACGCAAGCGCGCACGCACCGACAAACGCCAGGAGGACAGCTGGTTTCTTCATTGACATAAGCCTTCTCCAATTAGTGTCACAGACGACCACTGCCAGCGTGGGCGCTCCCACGTCGCAGCCGCCTAGCACAACGCTACTGGAAAAGACGCGACTGACAATCTTCAGATTGCTAACGAAACAATTAAGACGATCTGAAATGTCAAAAGGGCCGGACCCGGAGACGCTTAGGTGTGATGTCCCCGGGCCCGGCCCGTGTTGTAGAGGCGATCAGGTCACTTGACCCATACGCCGTTGGCATCCAGGTAGTACCAGGTGCCACCCAGGTTCAGCCAGCCAGTCGCCATCGCGCCCGAGGCCTTCAGGTAGTACCAGGTGCCACCCAGGTTCAGCCAGCCAGTCGCCATCGCGCCCGAGGCCTTCAGGTAGTACCAGGTGCCACCCAGGTTGAGCCAACCGGTTGCCATCGCGCCCGAGGCCTTCAGGTAGTACCAGGTGCCACCCAGGTTGAGCCAACCGGTTGCCATCGCGCCGTTGGCGTCTAGGTAATACCAGGTGCCACCCAGGTTGAGCCAACCGGTCGCCATCGCGCCGTTGGCGTCTAGGTAATACCAGGTGCCACCCAGGTTGAGCCAACCGGTCACCATGTAGCCGTTCGCGTCGTGGTAGTACCAGGTGCCGGACTCCTCGACCCAACCGGTCCGGACGTAGCCGCGAGCATCGAAGCGGAAAACGCGCCCGTCAATCGTGGCCACGGTGTCCTTCGGGTAGGAACCGTCAGCGTTGCGGTACCACCAGCCGATTGTGTCCTTTTCCCACGTGCCCGTGGGTGCGGGCTGAGGCTGCGGGTCCGGCTGGGGCTGCGGATCAACCCACGGCGCGGGAGCGGTCGCATCCTGCTTGACGGACTTCACGACGACAATCATCGTCGCCGTCGCCTCGGTTCCGTCGGCCAGGGTGGCGGTCAGGTTGACCTGATCCCAGTCAAGAGAGTTACCGCCGGTAATCGTGGCGCTCTTGCCGTCATCGGCCGCCTTCAGAATGGCCACACCGTCGTACTCCAAGCCCCAGGACAGGGTGGCATCCTTGAACTTTTCGGGCAGCAGCGGCTTGAGGGTGACGGTCTCACCCTCCGCCAGGTCCACGCGGAGGTGATTGACGGCGATCTCGTCCTCGCCCAGCTCGGTGACGCAGACGTTGACAGTAGCCATCACCGGATCGAAGACCATCGGATCCGCGTAGTCGGCGACAGCCCGGACGTCCGAGCAGCCTTCCTTCTGAGCAGTCACGAGGCCCGACTTTTCATCGACATTCAGGACGTCGATGTCGTCGCCGGACCAATTGATCTTGGTCTTATTTGCGTTCTCAGGCTGGTGCGTGACACCGATGTTCGTCTGCTGGCCGACTCGCAGGTCAAGCTTGCCGGACTCGATGCCGAAGTCAAGCGAGGTCATGGCCACGGGTTCGAGGGCCACATCGGCTCGCTTGGAGGGCAGGCCATCACTGCCCCACGCAACGAGCTTAACCGTAGCGGGCAGAGCATCCGTGTGGCCTGCTTTGGTCCAAGCGGCCTGTATGTCGGAGAACTTGATGTCGAACGTGTAGCGGTGGACACCGTCAGCCGAAACATTGCCAGGGAAGTCGACGACGCGGCGATAGAAGATCGCATCGGTCGAGGGGTCGCGCAGGTCGATGCTGGACAGACCGGGGATATCTTCGACGACGAAGGAGACCGAACCGCCGAGACCTTCACTGGTGGTTTCGACGTCGGAAATGGTCGGGCCGTACATGTCGGGGGCGGGCGCCGCGAACGCGGGGGCACCGAAGGCTGCACCGGACGCCACCATCGCGCCGGTCGCCAGGGTCGCCAAGAACGCCCTGTGAACTAACTGGGACATACTCACTCCAATGTTGATTCAACGGACCATACCGTATGGTTAGGCTTGGGATCCGCATAATGAACACTACTGCGTAAATGGATACCTAGCAACGCGTTACTGACTTACCATCATGTAGTCACAAGTTAATTTGCGGTATTACTAATAATAGTTTTGCGCGCTTTTTGGCAGTTTTTCATTGGGAACCTGACCGATGAACAAATGTTCTACACCCGCCGCACGTTTTCTCACACACACTTTCCTTCAATCCCTTAACATCTCAATGAAAGTATCACCTATTTGCTCGGTAAGTCTGCGGGCGATCTGAAACTAACAAGCACAAAATGATCCGTCACCTGCGCATTTACGATCATTTTGCGATCCCACACCTGTCAAACACTTCGACTGCTTGGGGCCCGGGGACGAAATTGGTGCCCGGGGGCGGCAGCAGGGCCTGGCCGGGCTTCGAGATCGACCACTCCGAGCCGCAGGCTCGCGGCACGCTTACTGTCGGTCGGACAGCTTCAGGTTCGCGCGCACGACAATGCCGATACGTTCAACCATCGCATCGTCCACCCAGCTACCATCCAGCGCAGCCAGGCGCGGGTGCACGGGTGCCTCGTCGAAGAGGCGATCAAACCCGAGGATCGCGCGCCACAGGGGGATGAGTTCCTCATGGTAGGTGTGCCCGTGCCCGCCGGGCGCGGTCCCGGCGACGGGCAGGTCGGCGAGGATCTGGATGTAGGTGGCGAAGCGCGTGAACTCCACGTCCCGCGAGACGTCGCGCCCGGCTCGCTCGCGCAGCCAGTCGGGCTGCATCCAGATGAGCTTGTTGTTCCACCAGACGACCGGGTCGGAGGGGTGTTGGGCGTAGACGATGCGCGGGAAGCCCCACGGGCCGAGTTCGCGCCCGTACAGGTCTGTGCGCAGGTCGGAGGGTTCGTTGACGAAGCGCACGCGGCGCCCATTGTTGACGACGGGCGCGACCTCGGGACTGCCCGTGTGCCTCGCGGCGGTGAGCGCCTCGTGCATGGGGGTGAAGGCGGGGGTGCCTACCCACAGTGCGCCGTCCACCTGGGTGAGCGCGTCTTCAACGGAGGAGAACACGGACTGCGACGCGAAGGCGCCGAGGGACTCGCCGCAGACGAACAGCGCGGGGCGTGAGGCCTCGTCCATGAGGTCCAGCTCGGCGCGCACGGCGGCGAAGAGCGCGGCGGAGGCGTCCTGCGCGGGCTCGAGTCCGGCAAGCCAGTTGAGCACGGACGGCACGTAGGAGTATTGCAACGAGGCCGTGGCGCAGTTTCCGCGCGTAAGGAACTCGAGGGGCTGGACCTGCCATTCGTCGACCCACCCAGAGCCGGTCGACGCGGCGATGAGGATGACGGCACGATCAAAGGCGCCCGTGCGGCGCAGCTCGGCGACGACGGTCGCCGCGGCCTGCTCGATGCCGGTTCCACCCGTGGGCATGCCGGAGTAGACGCGGATGGGTTCCATGGCGTCGACGCCGCACACTTGCGCGATGTCGCGGCG
Source organism: Actinomyces sp. ICM47 (assembly GCF_905369875.1). Taxonomy (NCBI): domain Bacteria; kingdom Bacillati; phylum Actinomycetota; class Actinomycetes; order Actinomycetales; family Actinomycetaceae; genus Actinomyces; species Actinomyces sp. ICM47. The sequence goes on along the minus strand of NZ_CAJPJE010000002.1, from coordinate 88,069 downwards.
CGAGGAACCTCGCCCGAGAAAGACACGCCCCTGCCCGCCGACCGATTCCCAGGTGACGGGCGATGCCGGGGATGCGGAGCGCTCCGGGACAGTCGGCTTGTAGATGCCGCGCGCGGTGCGCATGTTCAGCTGCTCTGCTTTGCGACGGAAGAAGCCGATGCCGCCGCGCAGGATGACTTTTGAGGTCAGGAAAAAGATGATGACGAAGAGGATGGCGACGCCCGTAATGATGGCGGCGGGTCGGGGCATGAAGCCCGCGAGGGTCGCGATGAGAATGCGACCAAGATGGTTGAAGGCGCGCACGATCATGAGCAGTGCCCAGGCGACGGCGATTGCTCCCGCCGTCCCAAGGAGGTATTCGCCGATGGTCTCCCCCGGCATGTTGACGAGTGTGGCGGCGACGCGGTCGCGGCGATACGACTGGATGACAGCGTAGAACCACCAGATGGCGAACAGGGCGGCGGCGGCAACGCGGAAGCCAATTTCGGCGGGATCGGAGGCCCTGACCGTCAGCCCAGTGAGGCGGATGACGAGCAGTCCCACGTTCTGCACGACGAGGCCGGCGACGTAGCCGCAGGCCACCAGGATGCCGGAGGCGACCGCGTGCCACGTCCACGAGCGCGCCATGAGCGAGGGGGACACACTCACCGCATACATGGCGAGCGCCGCAATCACTCCCAGGAACGACAAACCCATGACACCCATTGTGCCAGGTGGTTGGTACCTGCTCAGGACTGGGACGAGGCCTGGGCTGACTCCCGCGTGTACACTTGCCCGGATGCACCTGACAAATGGGTCAGAGCGCGATGCTAACGGCCGGGATTTACGCGCGCGAAATGGACGAGAAAAGGGCGGAATAACGGCGTATTCTTGCCACCAGGTTAACGTTTCATCTACAATGAAAATGCTATTGGCGGGAGGTGACAATGTCGCTATTCGAGGATGATCCCGGCCTGATTCGCCGTCAGGAAGGTCAGGTTCGAGAGCAGGCAGAGCGCGCCCACGCAATGCGTCGACGCATTGAATCTATCCACGGGGTGGGTGTCTCACCTAGCCGGGGCGTGACGGTCACCGTTGACTCCGCAGGTACCCTCCTCGCCCTCGCTATCGACGATGCCCCGACTGAGCTGTGCGACGCCATTGTTGCTGCCTATGCGGCCGCGCGCCGCGACGTCGGCGAACAGGTTATCACCGCCTCCCAGGACGCTTTCGGCGAGTCCTTCCCGGGCATCGAGCGCTTGCGTTCGCTGTACGGTGTTCCCTCCCCCGACGTCCCACTGGCCGAGGCCTCGGATCCCCGGGTGCATCAGCGGAGGCTCTGAGCGTGTCTGAGCAATTTCCCGCCGATCCGGCGGCCATTACGGCGCACGCTCTTCGGATTTTTTCCTACCAGAGCGACCTTGAGCATGCCTCGGCGACGCTGCGTCAGGCGTCCGCCTCTGACGGCGCGTTTGGCCTCATGGCCGGTCCTCTTATTGCACCGCTGTTTCAGCTCGTGGAAGTGGGCGAGCATCTCGCGATCAGCGGCGCTGAGTGCGCCCTCGACAAGCTCGGTCAGACGCTCGTGGCCAGCGCGCGCGCCGTCCAGGTGGGCGAGTCGTCGCAGGTGACGATTCCCGAGGCCGGGGCAGCCCTGTGGGGAGACGGTCGTGACAGCTGACATGCGCCCTGTGGCCGCACGGGTGCCGGGTGATGGTTCGGCGTTCCCTCAGGCGGGTGTTTTGGATGGAATCGCGGCACTGAGTTCGGCGATCGTCGACAAGTCGTGGGTGAGCGGTGACCTTGCTGGCGTCGCTATGGGAGCTGACATGCTTCCCCCCACGCCCGATCCTCGTGCCACCCTCATCTCCTGGGGGATGGGGTGGGTCTTCGACCTCATCGCGCCTTTGAAGGGGTGGCTGATTGAGCTGGCTGGGGACGCCGACCAGCTGCGCACCCACGGGCGTACGTGGAGGAACGTCGGCGCACTGCTGGAGGCCACGGCGCACAACATTGATGACGACGTCCGGCTCTCCTTCCCGGATGGCGCGTTCGCGGGTTCTGCCGTCACCTCGTATCTGGCGGCGTCGGGAGCGACGACCCGCGGCATCGGCATGACGGGGGCGTTGTCGCGCGCGGTGGGCACCGCCTACGACGTGTGTGCCGTCATCATCCAGTTCGTGTACGACTTCGTGCGCGACGCGATCAATCAGGTCGTCGAGGCCATCACTCCCTACGCGGTCGAGCTAACCTCGTCCTTCGTGACGGCGTTCCCCCTGGTCATGGCGCAGATCGCTTCGTCGGTCGGGGCACTGATCGAGGGGGTGGCTGCGCGCATCATCGCGTTGAAGGAATCGCTGTCGAACTTGGGCGTGAAGCTCTCCGGTGCCGACCAACTGCTGAAGTCTCTGAAAGAATGGCTGCACAACCTCTCCCACGGCGGCGAGCCGATGGGCGGTCCGTTCGCCATGGCTTGATAGCCTCGCAGTACATGCTCGCGCCGACGCGTGGCGGCCTTCCACAGAAAGTGTGACATGACCCAGGACTTTGAAGAGAGCGCACGCAATTTCCTGTCGCTCCTGAACAAGCTGCCCTCCACACCGTCGATCACGTTTCGAGGCTTCGTCGACACGTCCGTCACCCAGGCGCGCATCGTCGTCTCCCCGGCACTGACGGCGACCTCGCATAGCATCGCGATCGCCACGAACAACCTGCGCTGGCCGCATGTCGGCGTGGTTGTGGGCGCGAATGGACGCGACTTGACGGCCCTCATGGCGGGGGCACCGACTGTCAACCTTCAGGAGGTCACCTACCTGCCGGGTACCTACTTCTGCCAGCACCCCGCACAGGAGTTCGCGGGGGTCACGATCCAGGTCTACGAGGAGATGTGCGTGAGCGAGGATGGCACGTCCCTGAACACCGCTCGGCCTCTCGACTCGTGGGATCCGATCCTCGCGGTCCTGGAACCCGCGCTGCGCGACGCCCGCGCGCGCTGCCTCGCCCTGCCTCAGGGGGCCTCGGACCGTTTCCTGGTCCCCGTCCAGTAACGACCGCCAGCGGTCGCCGGGTCGACAGCGCCACGCAGCGCGAGATTACCTTCCAGTAGTTTCAGGAGCACGCGGTCGCACGAGTGCTCACTCGGACGCAGATTCCCCCATCCACACGAGGGTCGTGTACGGGATAGCAACGTTCTCCCCCGGCGCGTAACCGAGGTGCTCGTAGAGGTACCAGCGCAGGTTCGCCTGCATGCGGTCGCGACCGGCCTGCGAGGCTCGGATGAACGAGGAACGAGTGGTCCCCAGGGTGAGGATCTGTTCGGGGGTCATGATGTCCTCCCATGTGACCTGGGTGAGGCGCATGGGCGTGAATCCGCCGCCGGGCGTGGGTCGACGGTCGGGCCGGTGCACGTCGCCGGAGCGCATGATGCGCGTGAGCCGGTGCACCCACGGGATCGACACGTCCATTTGGTTCCACACGATGCCGAGCGTGCCCCCGGGCGTGAGAATGCGCGCGGCCTCCCGGCCCGCTAGCTCAGAATCAACCCAATGCCAGGACTGAGCAAACACGACGATATCGAACGCTCCGTCCGACAGTCCCGTGTCCTCGGCGACACCGCCGTGCCACGTCACGCCGGGAATCGACGAGGCCTGGGCGCGCATCGCCTTCGAGGGTTCCACCGCGTCCACGACGGCACCCGCGCGCGCCAGGAGCTCACTCATCTTGCCGGTGCCGGCACCGATGTCGGCGACGCGCAGCGGCGCGGACGAGGTGGGGATGGTGGGAGCGGGAACGATGGAAGCAGCCTCGACTGAGGGCGAATCGGCAGGATCGCCAGCGGCAGGCTCGATACCCCCCGTCACCCCACCACACGACCGAGCGGACGCCAGCAGCGCGGCCACGGCCTCGTCGGGGTAGGCGGGGCGCACGGAGGCGTATGCGCCGCCCTCCCCCACGAAGGGATTCGCCTCCAGAGAAGCGGACGCTGCGTTCGATATTGTCATAGCATCCTTGTTCCCACACGCATCTGATCCAGCGAATCTGACCGTGGCCTCGTCCCCGGAAGCACTCACAGGAGCGAGCTCCACAGTCGGCACACGTTGTCAACGTAGTGCACGTGCCAGGGCTGATCGCGCCACTCGCGGTAGGTGAGTTCGCGCGAGCGCTCACGGTTGCGTTCGTCGTTGCCGCGCAGCAGCTCAACCAGGTACGCGTCGTCGGCGATGAGCGTGATCTCGTAATTCAGGCCGAAGGAGCGCACGTCCATGTTGGACGAGCCGATCGCGCACAGGCTGCCGTCGACGATCACATACTTGGAGTGCAGCATAGTCGGCTTGCGGTACAGGTGGATGCGCACGCCCGCCCTGAGGAGTGCCCCGTAGTAGGAGCGCTGTGCGTGGCCGACCAGGAACTGGTCGAATTGCTCGGAAAGAAAGAGCTCGACCTCGACGCCGGATAGGGCGGCGTTCGTCAGCGCGGTCATGAGGGCCTCGTCGGGGATGAAGTACGGACTCGCGATAGACACGTGCGTGCGTGCCGATGACACCATGTGCACGAAGGCACGCAGGTTGGGTTCGCCGCGGAACGCGGGTCCCGACGGGATGATCTGCATCGACGAGGCCGGGGTGTCCTCGCGCTCGTCCTCCTCCCGCGCGGTGGGCGGGGTGAGGTCGGCGGGGGTCAGGACTTCCTTGCAGGCGTAGTACCAGTCGAGGGCGAAGACGGCCTCGATCTGGGTGACGATCCGGCCGGTGAGGCTCACGCTGGTGTCGTCGTAGGTGATGCCGGCTTTCTGGAAGGAGGGCGTGTCGTAGTCGGGGGCGACCAGGTTGTGGGAGCCGATGTAGGCTTCTCGCCCGTCGACGACCAGGAGCTTGCGGTGGTTGCGCAGGTCGGGGCGGCGAATGTGTCCGCGCAGGGGCGCGAAGGGGAGCATCTGGTGCCAGAGGATGCCCATGTCATCCAGGCGACGCCGGAAGCGCCTGTGCCCAGGTATGGTGCGCATGCCGTGGTGGTCGACGAGGAGACGCACGGTGACGCCGCGGGCCTTCGCGCGCTCGAGGGCCTCGTAGAAGGGAGCGGAGTATTCGTCCCAGGAGGTCTGAAAGTAGAGGGCGTTGACGTGGTGGGTAGCCCGATCAATGCTGGCGGCCATCGCACGGAAGGTGTCGGCCGTCTCGTTGTGCAGGGCGACGACGTGGCCGCAGGAGTCGGGGAAGCCGCTGAGCGAGCCGGTCAGGCGCATGAGCGAGGCGGTGTCGTCGTCGGAGCCGTCGGGGGTCTCGTAGGCGGTCGGCTCGGGCTTGGCGGAGTCTTTCAGGATGGCCTCGACGAGGGCGCTGGCCTCGGGGTCGTCATCGAGGCGTCGTCCCATGGCCCACCAGGAACCGAAGATGAAGTAGAGGGGCACTCCAAGGAAAGGCCACAGGAAGATGAGGAGCAGCCACGCGGTCGACGTGGAGGCGCGCCGGTGTTTGGGCACGACACCCAGCGCCACGATACGGATGGCGAATTCAACGGCTCCAAGGAGGAGCCACGCCCACAGCGGTGGTTCGGGGTGCGGGGCAAACATACACCTATTTTACAAAGCGCCCTTTGTCCTGATCAGCCCAGCGTTGCCAGTGTGGCGCGTAGGTCGCTCCGTCGCGCGCGAGGGCCCGCCTGCGGCGTTCGTCCTCGCCGGGGTCCTCGATCCAGATGGACAGGTCGGCGTCGGCGTCCCACGCGCCGCAGCCTTCGATGATCGTGGGGGCCACGGGCACGTCTACAACCACCCCGGGCGCGTCGGCCTCCCAATCCCAGGCCTCGTACGAGGACGGGCACCCGGCGCGCAGGTCCTCGCAGATGCGCCGCGCAACCTGCGCGCCGGCCGCCAGCCCGTCCCACCCCGGGTACCAGTCATCCAGGTGCAGGACCTGCCAGCCCGGCAAGAGAGACACGAGCGCGGCGGCCAGCGTGGACTTGCCCGAACCCGAGTACCCGTCGATTGTCACGACGGGGACGCGGCACGGCGTGATCACAGGATCGGCGTAGGTGCCGCTCCCATCGGGGTATGCCTCGCCGGACGAGGCCGGGGCAGCCTCGTCGATCAGCACGCGCAGGCGCGGAACGAGGCCTCGCGCGGCCTCGTCGGGAGCGAGGGACACGGGGACGGTGACCCGCACTCCCCCGCCCAGCGCCCCTGCGGACGCACCCTCCTGGCCGTTCATCGTCCCACCAGCGCGAAGGTACCGGCCCAGACGCTGAGCGCCAGCGCGATGGTGGGAACGGCGATGGCGACCGCCATAAGAGCCGCGTCGGCGGCGCGCAGGCGCGAGGGGCGCGCCCAGGTGCGCGCGCCGGAAGCACCAAAGCCCCTCGCCTCCATCGTGGTCGCGAGTTTGCCGGAGCGTCGCAGCGCAAACACGAGCAGCGAGAAGGAGCCGCGCAGGAAGGAGCGGATGCGCGAGGCGTCGCCCACGCCTCGGGCGCGGCGAGCTCGCTCGAGGGCCTTCCAGTCGGCAGCCATCAGCGAGGTCATGCGCGCACCCGCAAGCGCGGCCAGCACCGGTCGGGCGGGCAGGTGCAGGATCTGTGCGAGGCCGTCGCCCATGTCGGTCGGGTCGATGCGGTCGAGCAGGGCGATGGCAGGGACGACAAGTGCGCACATGCGCAGGGCAATGCCGAGGGCCAGCCACATCGAGTGGTCGGAAATCGCCGCCGGCCCAAAAGACCAGTAGACGTGCCCGCCGGGCGCGGCGTAGAGCAGCATCGAGAGGGCACCGAGGGGCGCGGCGACGAGCAGCGGCGTCGCTTTGAGGAAGAAGCTGCGCGCCGACACACCCGACAGAGGGATGAGGGACAGCTCGAGCGCGAGCGCCACGCCCGCGCTGACCGGGTCGATGGTGATGAGCAGCGGCGTAGTCGCCACCAGGAGGGCGAGCACGCGGGCAACGGGATTCGTGCGGGTCAGGAGGCCGCGACGGGGCGCTCGGGCCGAGGCGGGCGCGCCCATCCGTGCGGCACCAGAGGTCGCCGCACTGTCAGACACCTCGCCCGCAGGCGCGTCGTCCGCAGGCACCTCGGTACCCGTCGAGTTGCCGTTCGCCGCCGCGTCGGCGCTGTCGCCAAATTCCGACCCGGCACTCGTGCGGGACGCGCGACCCGAGTCGGCCTCGTCAAGTGGGGAGGCGAGCGCAGACTCGGCGCAACCGCGCGGCTCTCCCCTGCCTCGGCTCCCGAGCAATCCCAGGTCGACGACGCGCTGGCCCATCGCGGCCACGAACGCGGGGTCGTGCGTGATCGACACCAGGGTGACGCCGCGCGCGAGGGCGGCGCGCAGGAGGCGCACGAGGCCCAGCCACGTGCCGCGATCCTGCCCGAAGGTTGGCTCGTCGAGGATGAGCAGCTCGGGGGCGCTGATGAGCGCAGTCGCCACCGACAGGCGGCGCTTCTCGCCGCCGGAGAGCGTCATGGGGTTGGCGCGTGCAAGGGTGGTGAGGCCCAGGGCCTCCATGTGTTCCTCGACGAGGGGGACTATCTCCTCCTCACTCATGCCGACCGCGCGCGGGCCGATGGCGAGTTCCTCGGCGACAGTGGAGGCCAGGAACTGGTATTCGGGTTCCTGGAAGACCATCGACATGCGGCCCAGCAGCTGCTTGCTCGACCACTCGTGGGGGTCGCCGCGCGTGCCGTCGGAGGTCTCGACCTCGACCGTACCCGCGATGGGTTTGAGGAGGCCCGCGAGGGTGAGCGCGAAAGTGGACTTGCCCGCGCCGTTGGCACCCACAATGCAGGTGGACACGCCGCGCTCGAGCGTCAGGTTGATGCCGCTGCGCACGGGGGCATCCTGGTCGTAGCCGATCGTCAGGTCGGTGACGCGGGCGATGGGGGTGTCCTCGGACGAGGCCGGGGCGGACTCGGGCGCGGGGCCGACCTCGGCTGCCACGTCGTCCCCGGGCAGCCAGATACCGCGCTCGCGCAGCGCCTCGCCTTGCTCTTCGAGGACCTGCCTCAGGGGGCCGTCGGCGGCAATGCGACCGTCGGCCACCACGATGACGCGATCCACGAGGGAGGCCCACACATCCACGCGGTGCTCAACAACCACCAGGGTCGCGCCCGTGCGTTCCACGACGGAGGCGACGACGTCGCGCACCTCGGAGACGCCGCTCGGATCCAGGTTCGCGGTCGGCTCATCCAGGATCAGCAGGCCCGGACCCATGGCAAGGATCGACGCCAGAGCCAAGCGCTGCTTCTGCCCGCCCGACAGCTCCGTCGTCGAATGATCAAGGGACACGTCCAAGCCCACCGCGCTCAGGGACTCCTCCACGCGAGGCCAGATCTCCTCGCGGGGAACACCCACATTCTCCATGCCGAAGGCCACGTCATCGCCCACGCGAGCCAGGACCACCTGGGCCTCGGGGTCCTGCATGAGCAGGCCCACACGGCCCCTGGCTTCCGCCGGGGCAACGCCGTCCACGGTGAGCGAACCCGAGGCCTCGCCCTCCTCAGCACCGCCCAGCAGGCCCGCCAAGCCACCCATCAGCGTCGACTTGCCCGAGCCAGACGGCCCGAGCACCAACACGCGCTCACCCGGCGCAATATCGAGATCAACACCCGACAGCGCGGCGTTCTTACGCCCAGCGTGACGCCATCCCCATCCGCGCGCGCGCACGCGCGCGCCCGTCCCCTCACCCAGCGGCACCTGGCCATCCGGGGAGGACACGGGGCGGGAGAAAGCGGAGGAGGCCTCGTTCATGGAGCGGGAATCAGACAAGCTCACGCGCTCCGCGTCCCAAAGCGAAACGATCCAACGCACCCGTCTTCGCCAGCGCGTTCGTCAGCGCCCACGCGAGGACGCCGGCCAGAACGATGCCCGAGAGCGCTCCGGACACCAAGTAAATGGCGTTGTAGAGCGGCCCCTTCTCGAGGTGGCCGTAGAGGAAGAGTTCGAGGGCCCACTCGCAGGCGAAGGATAGCGCGCCGGCAGCGGCGACAACCCACACGTTGAAGCGGCGGTAGGCGAGAAACGCGAAAACAATCTCGGCACCGATGCCCTGCGCGAGGCCCGAGTACAGTGTCTCGACCGCCCACTGCGAACCCAGTCCCATGGAGACGGTGGCGGCCACCAGCTCCACGAAGAGCGCAGCACCCGGCTTACGGATGATGTAGCCGCCAAGCGTGCCGCCCAGCAGCCAGATGCCCGTCGCAAGTCCGTCCAGGCCGGGGGTTATGGCCTTGAGGCCCTCCAAAGCGGCATTACCCACCTGGTTCCACGCGACGAAAATGAGGCCGCATGCGACGCCCAGGACGGCGGCGGTGACGATATCGATGACCCTCCAGCTAAGGGACCGAGCAGTGGTAGCCATGCGAGAATACTCCCTTCGTGTTGCACGGCGGCCACGAGGGAAGAGCCTTCCTACGCCGGTATGATCCGGATCAGGTTCTACGGTCGGGGATGGTCCCCTCTCAGCTCGCGTCGAGCTCCCGTGGCACAGTGGTGAGCATAGTCACTTGGTATTTATCACGCTACTCATGCAGGTGAGGCCCCTGATGGGGACCCTCGCCCGTACCGCCGTCGCCCAGGACGCCACGCGCCGCGCGACGCAGCAGGAAGTGACGGTTCGCGAAGGCCGCGCCCACGATGAACGCGATCCACACCAGGGAATAGACGAGGCCAGGGCGGGTGTCGTCCCACATCGCCAGAATAAGGCCCATGGCCCCCATGAACGCCAAGACCACCCACGCGCCAACGGCACCGCCGGGGGACTTGAAGTGCGATTCCTTGTGCAGGTGGGGGCGCTTGCGCAGATAGACCAGGTAGGACACGACAATGACGACCCACACGCCCATGAAGAGGGTGGCCGACACCGAGGTCACCAGCGTAAAGGCCGCGGAAATCGAGCCGCCCGTCGCCATGATGACAATAGCTGTCAGCAGGCACACGCAGGACAAGAACAGGGCGTTCAGCGGCACGTGATGCTTCGACAGGCGCGCGAAAATGCCGGGTGCCTGCTCCTGGCGGGCCAGACCGTACAGCATGCGCGACGTCGAGTAGATGCCCGAGTTCGCGCTGGACGCTGCCGAGGAGAGCACGACCAGGTTGACGATCGTGGCTGCCGCACCCAGACCCGTCAGGGAGAACATCGTGACGAAGGGGGATTTCTCCGGGCTCACCTGATCCCAGGGGGTCACCATCATGATGGCCGCGAGGGCCGCCACGTAGAAGAGCATGATGCGCACGGGGATCGAGTTGACGGCCTTGGGGAGAGTGGTGTCCGGGTCGTCGGTCTCGGCGACCGTCGTGCCCACCATCTCGATACCGATGAAGGCGAAGAGCGCGATCTGGAAGCCGCCCAGGAAACCGGTGAATCCGTTGGGGAAGAAGCCGCCGTGGCTCCACAGGTTCGAGACGGCTGCGGCGGTCCCTTCCTCGTCGACCGTGCCCATGGCGACCATACCGAAGCCGACGACGACCAGGGCGATGATCGCGATGATCTTAACGAGCGCGAACCAGAATTCGGTCTCACCGAAAGCCTTAACTGTCATCGCGTTGAGAGCGAACAGCAGCAGGGTCGTGGCGGTGATGGGGATCCACGCAGGCAGGTTCGGCCACCAGAAGTGCGTGTAGCCGGTGATGGCGATCATGTCGGCGACGCCGGTGACAACCCAACACGCCCAGTACGTCCACCCCGTCACGAAGCCCGCCCATGGGCCGATCAGGTCGCGCGCGATGTCCGCGAAGGTCGCGTACTTGCGATCCGACAGGAGCAGCTCGCCGAGCGTGCGCATAAACAGAAACAGGACAGCACCAATGATTATGTAGACCAGCAGGATCGATGGACCCGCGACGGAGATCGTCTTGCCCGAACCCATGAACAGGCCCGTCCCGATTGCACCGCCGATCGCAATCAGCTGAATATGGCGATTCTTCAGGTTTCGCTGGAGCTTTTCGCCGCCCTCCTGACGGGGCTCGTCGTGCACGACTGGCTCGCTGCTCATTCGTTTTCCTTTCCGCTGGTACCGCCTACAGGCAGAGTTTTGCGCGGTCTTTGCGTGCGCACGGAGCACACTTGACCCTCCAACGCTACCGCAACGGCCCGCCCGCGACCGAATCGTGGGGATGCATGGCACACAACGCACAGCGGGGTTAGGTTAGCCTCATGACACCTGACACGACGCACTCCCCCGCCCCGGCCTCGTTCCCCCTGGTTTCGACCGCGAACGTGCCCACGCAGCGCGCGGCGCGTTACGGCAAGCAGCTCGTGACACACATGGCACACAAGGTCACCGGCGAATGGAACGAGGAAACGGCCAGCGGCTACCTCCTCTTTGACCGCGAGGGTCCCGCTGTCGGACGCTTCGACGTGAGCGCAATGCCGTCGACACTGATTCTTGAGCTGCGCACGACCCCCGAGCGCGCTGATCACCTCGAGCACGTCGCGGGCATTCACCTGGCGCGATTCGGCGTGCGCGACGCCCTGACCATCTCGTGGCGGCGCACCGACGGCAGCGCCGGCACCACGCAGGGTCCGCTCACCCCCGACGAGGTCGAGGCCCACGCCCGCGCCAAGAAAGCAGCCTGCGAGGCGACGCGCGAGGCCGGGCAAGCGGAGTAGTCGCGGCGCTCACCGCGGACTAGGCGCGGAGCAGCGGAGTAAGCCCACGTTGGATCAGGCGCGACGAACTAACTAGCACCGGAGCGACATCTACAAACACCCCATCAATTCTGCACGTAATTACCTGAGGGCCTGACGCGTCAATGCCTCAAAACCGCGGAATTTCAACGTTCTGACTTAAAAAGTTGAAACACTCTCAGGGGAATTGCATGCGACTTTGAAAAGGGACGCACAATCGAGGGAGCATCGCACCTCTTACTGGGATCCTGAGCGACGCCGCCGCAGGCTCTGCACTAGTTAGGGAGCATGACACCGTCTCCCAGCTAGTGCGATGCTCCCTAAACAGTGCAACACCGCTGAGGAACAAGCCCAGACACGGCGGGACGACTATCGAGGCAAACAATGCACCACTTGGGTAGGTATGACGCTACCTAGCGCACCGCGCCACTTGCTAGCTAGTGCACTGCTCCCCGAAATGGCGCAGCGCTTCAGAGTCACAAGCTCCACCATGGTTCGCGCAGCAATTCCTACACCCGGCACTGCACCCGTTACGGGACGCTACACCCGATCAGAACGGGCGCACTGCCTACGGATCGGGTGCAGCACCCATACTCACAAGCGCAACCGCGGACCAAACCGGTCGGTATCGTAGGGTGTCAGCAATTTTCGTGTAGCGGTGATGCTGGTTGGAGGCTGGTCATGGGGTGTCGTTGGATGCTTGGTGCCCTGGATCACACTGCAATCATGGCGGGGTTGGAGGCGGGTTTGTCCCACCATTGTTGGGATGCGATTGATTGATTGAAGCGCCCCGACATTGATGATCGGAAAATCCCGGACAACTGCCCCAGAGCCACCCTCGGCTACCGCACCCCCACAGAAGCATTCAACGAACTCATTACTACCACCCATTGACGCCACCCTCCTTTGAGACGATCAATAGCCCCCGCTTCAATGCATGTACAGGCATCTCCCTTGCCCCGACAGATAGCATCAACGTCACTGGCCACACGCTCACAACAAACCCCCGCAGCCGTGAGACTGCGGGGGTTCACAGTCTGGCAATGCGCCAACTACGAGCACTTCACCGGTGAAATGCTGCAACGGCGAAACCTCGACGACACCAGCAGATGCCGAAACGACGCCAATCCGCCGCATCCAACGACCCGTTGACGGCGAAACCTCACCGACATCAACGGATGTCGGCTCAGAAACTCAGAAGCTCAGCGGCCCTCAAGGTAGCTCTTCGCTGCGGCCAGGACCTGCTCCCACATGCCGACCGCATCCTCGTACGCCTGACGAGCCACGGCCTCGTCGTCGGAGACGGACGCCAAGCCAGACTCCTCGACGTGGATGCCGACGCCGCCGCGCTCCTCGGACAGAGAGATCTCGACGCGGGTCGCGTACTCGTCGGGCAGCTCATCGTCGGCCAGCGGGTACCAGCGGAAGGCAACGACATCCATGGGGTCTTCGTCGGCCTTCTCGATCAGCCAGTCGCCAACGTCCGGGTCGCTCACGCGGTAGATGCCGTCGTCCCCGAGGCTCACCTCATGGTCACCCAGCGGGCCATCGTTGACCCACCAGCCCGGCTCCGACACGAGCGCCCACGCGGCCTCACTGTCACAGTCCACGACGACGTCGGTCTCGACGCGGTCCAGCTCGTCCTCAACGTCACCGTCAGAAGTCCTGTCAAAGATGCTCATACCTCAACGGTACCGGCTCGCACGCGCTCCGTCACGCGAACGAGGTCACAAAATTGCTGCCGATCTGCGTTCGGATACGACGAGGCCGTGGCTGGCTCCGCCGGAAAAGCAGAGTCAACCACGGCCTCGTGTCAAGAGGCGTGTTCAGACCAGGCGCGTGATGCGGTAGCGCCAGTCGATGGGACCGGCCTCAAGGGTCTCCACGCGGTAGTGCTGCTCAGAGTTCTGCAGGTGCGCGAACAGCGGCTCGGGCTGGTGGGGTGCACAGATCTGGAGATTCTCGCCCACAGGCAGGTTGTCGACCGCGGCGAAGAGGACCGCGTGGCGCACGACGTGGGGGATCGAGTGAATGACAAGCTCGTCCGCGCCGGGGCGGTGGATGACGCCAGCACCGCCAGCGTGGACCTTGCCGTGGCCGCCACCGTGGCCATGGCCGCCGCCGTGACCACCGCAGCCGCAGCCGCCCGCCGTGGAGGCGATGGGTTCAGCGGCCATCTCATAAGGGCGCTCGGCGGGGGTCTGCGCGGGTGCCTCGGCCTGTGCGGCGCGGCCGTGGCCGCCGCATCCGCAGCCAGTGTGCTCAGCAGCGGGGGCCTGCTGGGCGACAGCGGCCTGCTCGGCGCGCTCCTTCTTGCCTTCGCCGCCGCAGCCGCACCCGCAGCTACCGCCCTCGGAGGGGACGGTGTTGGCGTTGACCAGCTTGAACATCTGACGATCAGTCATATCTTTTCCTTATCCTTCGGCCCGCAGGGCCACTTCAGTGAACCTTATCCAGTGTAGGCGCGCCTCAGCCGAGCACGCGCGTTCACTTAATGAGGAACTCGGCCTCGACCTCGACGCTGACGTTGAGGGGCAGCGCGGCAACGCCGACGGCGCTGCGGGCGTGCTGGCTGCCGAAGATCTCGCCGAACAGCTCGGAGGCACCGTTGATGACGGCGGCCTGCCCGTAGAAGTCGGGGCGCGAGGACACGAAGCCCACGACCTTGACAACGCCCGCGAGATTGTCGATGCCGCCCGCGACGGAGGCCGCCGCTGCCAGAGCGTTAAGGGCGCACACGCGCGCTGCGTCCTTGGCATCCTCGGGGTCCGCGCCATCCTCGCCGACCGCGCCGATGCACACCGGCTCACCGTTCACGACGGGGATCTGACCGGAGGTGCGCACGACGCCGCGGTCGATGACGGCCGGCACGTACGCGGCGACGGGCGTAGCGACGGCGGGCAGCTCGAGGCCAAGCTCGGCGAGCTTCTCGGAGGGGAGCATGAGGGGTCCTTTCGTTCTGATTGACGAGGCCTGGGCCTCGTCCTCTGGTTCCAGTTTAGTTGCGCTCTTCCAGGGGGTGGTGAGCGAGGGTGCTGTCGTGAGATCCCGGTGCCGACCTCGTCCGCCTCCTCGGCACCTGCGACTGTGCCCCGCGTGCTCGTGAGCGCGCGGGGCACAGATTCTTGGAGACGTCAGTTCACACTGACTTTGCGGCCACAACGACTGTCGAGATCGGGCCTACACCCGGGCCGACTGGCTTCCAGCTCCAACCGACCGTCGGGGCTGGAAGCCGATCAGAGATGGCCGTCAGTTCTGGGGCGCAGCCAGGGGCTGGCCACCCTCACCCGGGCCACCAGCCGGGGGTTGGCCACCTTCACCCGGACCACCCACCGGGGGCTGACCGCCCGGACCTCCGGGTCCCATACCGCCGCCCATGCCGCCGCCCTCACCGGCGGTCGCCTCAGTGGCGCTTCCATCGACGCTCACTGTATAAGTGGAGCCGTTGGTCATGCCGGAGGTCGAGTAGATGACGTTGCCGAAGGCTTTGAGCGAGGTGTAGGTACCCAGGACGGTGCCAGAGGAGTCGGTGACCGTCACCGTGGATCCGGCAGACCCGGTCGCGGATGCGGAAACCCAGCCCTGGCCGTCGGTCGTGGTCGGTGTCTCCACCATCTCGTTGGTGGCGAAGGCGATGACCGTGCCGCCCGTGATGCTCATGGCACCGTTGCTGTCCAGGGCGCCGTTCGCGCCGGACGCCGGGCCGTAGACGGTCGTCGTGCCGCCGCTGATGGTCAGCGAGCCGTTGGAGTCGAGGCCGTCACCATTCGCGTTGACGGTCACGGTTCCACCGGTGATGGTGATCTGCTCGCCCGTGTCTTCCATGGATCCGCCGCCGTCACCCGGGCCTCCGGGGCCCATGCCGCCGGGGGCCATCGGGTCGGTAGCCGTGGTTGTGTCGGTGCTGGTCGAATCGGAGCTGGACTCGGCGACGGCGGCCAGGCCGGCCTCGACAGTAATCGAGCCCGAGGCGTTGATGCCGTCGTCGCTTGAGGTCAGGTCGACCGTGCCGTTGGAGATCGTGATGAGGCCGCCCTCGAGGGCTTCGTTCGACTGCGTGACGGTCACGTTCGCGCCGTCCAGGACGGCCGCGACCTCGGTGTGCACGCCATCGTCGCCGGAGGCAGCACTGATCGTGCCGGAGCTCAGGCGCAGCGCACCGTTGGAGTGGATGGCGTCATCCCCAGCGTCGATGGTGGTCGTGCCGCCGTCGACAATGATGTAGGTCTGAGCCTTGATACCCTTGGCCGAGCCCGTGGAGGGCTTGCCGGTCGAGGCACCCCCACCCGAGGTGATCGACAGGGTGCCGCCGCTGATGATCGCGTCGGTGTACGCGTCGATGCCGTCGCCGCCCGAGGTCAGGGTGACGGTTCCGTCGATAATCGACACGTAGCCCTTGGTGTCGTCGTTGTCCTGGTCGGACTTGAGGGCGTCGCCTCCGGCGTTCACGGTGACAGTGCCGCCCGCGATCGTCAGGGAGTCCTTGCCGCGCAGACCGTCATCCGAGGCGGTCGCGTTGATCGTGCCGCTCAGGACGTACAGGTCATCCTTGGAGGTGATCGCGTCCGACGCGCCGGAGGTCACGTTGAGCGTGCCCGAGCCGGTGATCGTCAGATCCATGTCGGTGTAAATTGCAGCGTTCGCGTCCTCGGTCCCCGTGTAGGTGCCGTCGGTGACCGTCGAGGTGCCTTCAAGGGACAGGACGAGGTCGTCACCGCTGGTCGCCTCGATTGCGGCACCCGTGGACGAGGTGATGGTCGCGTTGTCGAGGATCAGGACGACCCGGTCCTCGGATCCGGCTGCCACGACGACCTTACCGGTGAAGGAGCCGCTGAGCTTGTAGACGCCCGCCTTGGAGATGGTCAGCACGCCGTCGCTCACGCTCGCGACGTCGGACGAGGAGGTCGCAGTCGTGCCGCTGAGCGTCACGTCGGCGGCGTCCGAAGCCTTCCAGTCACTGTCCTTCACGTGGGAGGCCTTCGCGTTCGAGGCCAGGGCGTCGGCCGCAGTGGGCGGAGCGGTCGTGTCGCCGTTGGTTCCGGCAGCCGCGACGGCCGCGGTCGCGCTCGTCGCGGTGGAACCAGAGGAGGCCGCGCCCGAGGAGCTGCAGGCACCCAGCGCCAGCGTTCCGACGAGGGCGACCATGCCGATCGTCCGGGCGGGAGTCCAAATTTTCTGAAGGGCTTTCATTGCTATGTCTCTTTCATGCAATTAACGCTTGTATTTCTTATGCTCAGCGCTTGCGTGTCGTGTGCTATCTATGACTCGCGCGCCGGTATGAGGTCGTTCAGGCAGCCATCGCGAGGGACTCCTCGCGGGTGAGCTCAGGGGCCTCGACGTATTCGGGAAAGTAGCGGCGCAGCGTGCGGTACCACTTGTTCGCGGGCAAGTCGTGCATGGCAGCCATCGCGGTCCCGTACTTGGAGATCTTGACGGGTCGCACGCCACCCTCCCACAGGAGGTGGTCGACGATGGACGGGGTCGCTCCCGATTTCGTTTCGATGATGACCAGGTCGGGGCGTGCGACCTCGGTGCCATCCGTGCGCAGCGAGCGCCACGTCAGCTTTGTATCCACCGTCGCGCGGCCCGCGCCACCGGGCAGGAGCAGGGTGTTGCGCTCGTAGGTTCCGGCGAGCACAGGCTCAAGCGCAGGAACCAGGTGGCCATACCCCGTCTTCTCAACCTTGCTCGTGACCCAGGAACGGCGCTCACCCGCGAGAGGGACCCCGGCCTCGTGCTGCTGAATCGGCATACGCTTCTTGACGGTCAGTCCGCGCGGTCCCCGGGTCTTCACCTCGAGGAAGGAAGTGCCGGTGGACAGGTAGGTGCGGGCGCGGACCTTGAAGCGGCGGCGGCGCTTGAGGGCGGTCAGCAGGTACGAATCCATGTCGGGGGTGTCGTAGTAGGTGGACGCGTAGCCCTGGGACACCTGGCCGGCGATTTGGAGGACCAACGCGTCCTCGGGGAGCCGGCTCAGAATCGCCAAGGCCGTGGCTGCGTCCAGCGCGTACTTACGGTCCACGCGAGTCAGCATCGCCGCACGCTTGTTGAGGTCGTCGAGGCCGATCACGTCAAGGTCGGCGAGGAGCGAGTTCAGGGTGGCGTTCATGAGTCGTGTCCTTAGTAGAGGTGGTCTGCGGGGTGGTGGCGACGAGGCCGGGGCCGAGGGTGCTGCTAGGGCGGGCTCGGGTGGCAGGTCGGCGGGTCAGGCGACCTTGAGGGTCAGGCGACCTTCGAGCGAACGTCCACGAGAGTCAGGTCGTTCACGAGGTCAAGCTTGACGACGTTGACCGAGGCGACGGACGCACCGAGGCGCTGCTCGAGGGCGGCCTTCAGCTCCGCCGGGTCGGCAATCGCGCGGTCCAGCTGCACAGTCTGCGAGGTGTAGCGGCCGAAAATCAGCTTCGAGTCACCGAAGGCGAGGGCCACGAGGATCAGGGCAATGAGGCCACCCAGCAGCGGGGTCACCGCCGAGGACATGCCAGTCAGCAGGCCAAGAGCCAGCGACGCGAAGTAGTAGGCGATTTCCGTCTGCGAAATCTGGTCGGACCGCAGTCGGATGATTGAGAGAACACCGAAGAGTCCGAGGCCGAGGCCCGCGCTCACGGTCGAGTTCGCGAGGATGATCGTGACGGCGAGGACGCCGACATTCACACCGAGGAAGGCTGCGACCAGGTCGGCGCGGCGGTGCCGTGGGAAGTACAGGCCGAACACGAGGGCGGCCATGGCGACCAGGTCAATGGCAATCAGGATCAGGGCGGTCATTGGTGTCTCCTTTTGTCGATGCACCTATTTCCCCACGCAACCCTATGAAAAACCTATGAACACCTCATTCGTGCCTTATGACTTTCCTGGGAAAATCCTGAATATTAAACTCACCCGCGCACCGCGGCGTGCGCTGGCGCACAATGTAACCTATGAGCACCCGACCTGGGGCCATCGGTGCCCCCACTGACCAAGAACTGCGCACACTCACGGAGGAAACCCCGGCCTCGGGGCCAGCGCGTTCCGTGAAACTCCTGGCCGCCATCGCAACCTTCGGATCCCTCCTCTTCGGCTACGACACGGGCGTCATCGCGGGCGCACTGCCATACATGTATATGCCGCACGCGGCCGGCGGACTCGGGATCAACGAACTCGAGGAGGGCCTCGTCGGCGGCGTCCTCGCCATCGGTGCAGCGATCGGCGCGATTGCCGCCGGGCGGCTGTCGGACCGCAACGGGCGACGGCACAATATCCTCCTCCTCGCCCTCGTGTTCATCGTCGGCACGCTCGGGTGCACGTTCGCGCCGAATGTCTGGGTGCTGTACCTGTTCCGTTTCGTGCTCGGCCTGGCGGTCGGTGGCGCGTCGGCGACCGTGCCAATCTACCTGTCCGAGTCGGCACCCACGCGCATGCGCGGTGCCCTGGTGGCGCTCGACCAGTTCATGATCGTGTTCGGCCAGCTCCTCGCCTACTCGATGAACGCGGCGCTTTCCCACGCGCACGGCGGCCCGCGCGTCCTCGTGAGCGCCGACCCGTCAGGCACGCTCACGCCTGGCCAGTGGTACTCGTGGGACGAGGTCTCCCGCGTCGCGACCGCCGTCGTCTCCGAGGGTGACGGCTCGGCGTGGCGGTGGATGCTCGTGCTCGCCACAATCCCCGCGGTGCTCCTGTGGGTCGGGATGCGCCTCATGCCCGAGTCGGGACGCTGGTACGCGTCGAAGGCTCGTTATTACGAGGCCGTGGGTGCCCTCAAGCGGATCCGCGACCCCCAGCGCGACGACGTCGCCGCCGAGATCAGCGAGATTGTGGCCCTGCACGCCGCCGAAGCCAGCCAGGGGCACTGGACACTGCGGCGCACCGCATCGGTCGCATGGACCAGGCGGCTCCTGTTTATCGGCATCGGCCTGGCGTGTTTCGACCAGCTGACAGGCATCAACACCGCCATGTATTACCTGCCCAAGATCCTGGCGGCCGCCGGCTTCAGCTCCGCCGACTCCATCACCCTCAACGTCATTACGGGAGCCGTCGCGTGCATCGGCGCGGGATTTGGCCTGTACCTCGTGTCGAAGCTTGCTCGCCGCCACGTCGGCATCTACCAGGAAACGGGCGTCACCCTGTCCCTATTCGCCCTCGCCCTCATTTTCGGACTCGGCATCGGCCCCTACACGCTGGCCGACGGGAGTATTTCGCCCGAGATTCCTTCTTATCTGCCGTGGCTGGTCCTCGTCCTCGTGTCCCTCTTCGTGTTCGCCAAGCAGTCCGGCACCGTCAACTGGGTGCTGGTCTCCGAGATCTTCCCCGCCCGCATCCGCGGCGTCGCCCAGGGCTTTGCCGTGGGCTGCGGCTGGATGATGAACGCAGTCGTCACGTGGCTGTTCCCCATCATGATCGGCCACCTGGGTGCCACGTGGACATACATGACCTTCGGCATCATCAACGTCGTCGCTCTGTGCTTCTACCTGTTTATCGTTCCCGAGACCCGGGGCGTCTCCCTGGAGCAGTTCGAGCACGACTTCTCAAGGCGCTACGGGGTGTAGTCGCTTCCCTGCTGCGTGCGAGGCCCCGCGTCCCTACGGACGCGGGGCCTACTTTACCGACGAGACCCGTTTTCCCGCCGACGCGGAGCCTGCCCGCCCGCGAGATCGCCACACGCGAGCCTGCGGCTCGGAGTGGTCGATCTCGAAGCCCGGCCAGGCCCTGCAGGCCCCGCGTCGGCGGTAACGTCCGATACGCCCACGGCTCAAACCTCGCGTGGCGTACACACACGCCACAACGCCGGTAGCACACTGGTCACATGACTGACGCCCCCGCTCCCACAGCCCGCACGAACGAGCCAGCCCAGGCCTCGTTCCTCCCGCCCCTCGCGATCACCGGCGCATCCGGAAACGTCGGCGGCGTGGTCGCCCGACTCCTATCCGAGCGCGGCCTACCCCTGCGCCTGCTCGCGAACACGCCGTCGCGCGCGCCCAAGCTGCCCGGCGCGCGCGCCATCCAGTGCTCGTATGAGGACACCCCGGCCTCGCGCGAGGCCCTCACGGGCGTTGACGTCCTCTTCATGGTGTCCGCACCCGAGAGTGAGGACCGCCTGGACAAGCACATCGCGTTCGTCGATGCGGCGGCCGCATCCGGGGTGTGCCACATCGTGTACTTGTCGTTTATGAACCCGGCTCCCGATGCAACGTTCACGCTGGCGCGCACACACTTCCACACGGAGGAGCACATCAAGGCGTCGGGCATGACGTACACGTTTTTGCGCGATAACTTCTACGCGGACTTTTTCGTGGCGCTGCCCGATGAGGAGGGCCGCATCCTCGGGCCCGCAGGCGACGGGCGAGTCGGCGTGGTCGCACGCGAGGACGCGGGGCGTGTGGCCGCGGGTGTCTTGACAGATCCTGCACGTTACGAGAATCAGACCCTTGACGTGACGGGCCCGGAGGCCCTCACCCTCGACGAGATCGCCGCAATCCTCACCCGCGTGCAGGGACGCCCCGTCACGTACGTGCGCGAAACCGTCGAGGAGGCGTACGAGTCGCGCAAGAAGTGGCCGGCCGCCCAGTGGCAGTACGACTCGTGGGTGTCGACCTACACGTCGATCGCGCGCCGCGAGATGGACGTCGTGTCCACGACCGTGCGCGATGTGACGGGCCGCAACCCGTTTACCTTCGAGGAGGTCGCCCGGGCGGCGCTCGTGTCGGGCCGCTGACTGCCGCGGTTGTGGCTTGCCCCGGCCTCGCTTCTCTTCTCAGCGAACTGCGCGGCGAGTACATCAAGCGGGGCCTGGACCCGAAGAACCTATCACGAACCATCGAGGACGCGGCCACCGTGTGGGAGCCGATCCTACCGTGGACGTCGGCGGGCGCCTACATGGCCGGCACCCTGGGCGTCGCCACCCTGGCCTACCTGCCCTGGGCGATTTCTAACTGGATCGTCATCTTCTTCGCCCTCGTGTGGGCGGCCACGGGCATCGGCATCGCCAAGCTCACGCCCGAGGAGCAGAAAGCCCTCGAGGCGGAGGGCTGAGCGGTCATTGTTGAGGTGGGGCCCCCGGATGGGGGTCCCCACCTTGCGCATGTAGTTGAAGTGTCCAGCCGGCTGTTTCGCAAGTAAGCCACAACCCAAATTTACAGGTTGAAGGCCGTCCGCACGAACAACCAGCGGTAAAACAGAGCCTGCAGGCGAGCTGACGAGCGACGTGAGGTGGTTTGTGTGGACCAAGGCGTCAGGAGCCTGCGCTCTTGTCATTTACTCACAAGCGCAGCATCTGACTTGTATTCCTTCGAAGGTGTGTCCTGCCGCGTATGCAACAGAGGTTACCGACTATTATTGGCATCATCACAACAGAATTGAGGGCGCAGACTCCTACGAGAGAACGACATGTAAGACACACAAGAACAACGTTCAAAATGTCTTGACATGCCAGTGCGTGAGCGCGAGCAGGTTCCATCGCCCTCTTGGACACTTTCAAGGAAGACTGGGAAGCGTTGGACACGATCAATCGTCGCAAGACGAATACGAACTTCATTGACGAGTTACGCAGGACTTGCGAAAGTACGAACATCAACTTCCTTCTGGGTGCGGGATGCTCCATGCCGGCGTTCGGCACCCTCGGAAACATTGAACAACTTTGGGAAAAGGTCCAAGCAGATAACACACTCGACGGTTATCAAAGGAGCGTTCTCGAGATAACAATTCGGGCAACATTCTTTGAACATGCGATAGAAGCCAATTATGGCTACGCTAACTCATCGACTGTAAAAACACTCGAAACAAAACGAGCTTACCAACGATTCTGTGCTGCCTCTATCAACTTAGCAAAGAACCGAGAGGCAGCAATATCACCAAAACAAGTATCATACTTCGTGACAAACTACGATATCTGCATGGACCTTGCACTCGATCACGCAAAGGTACCAACAAACTCGGGCTTCATAGGGCGCTACAATGCGGTGCTCGATTTGAGCGACTTCGGCCGACGATACACCACGAGCACACTAACACTTGGCTATCAATCAGAACTAGCTTCAGCAAATCTTGTAAAACTCCATGGTTGTGCATCATGGATAACAGAACATTCATCCAAAAATCATGCACATTCCGTATATTTCAACACCACTCAATCCCATCTTATAGAGACTATCAATAAAATAGCAGGTATGAAACTTCCAAAGATCGATATTCACAACCAAGCCGAACACGAATACACAAAGCTAAAGAAAGAAGTGACGAGTAAACATTACATAAAGCCTTTAATTTCCGACATCGACACACTTATTAATCAGTTCAACAACATGCAAATTGTATGGCCAACAAAAGACAAATTCCACGACACAGTCCTCGATGAAATATACTACGCGCAGCTGAGACGCCTTACGAATCAATTAGAAGTTCGTAACTCAATTCTACTAATCATCGGATTTTCATTTGCCGATGAGCACATTCGCAAACTAATTTTGCGAGCTACTGAGACCAATCCGACCCTCCATGTCATAATATTTTGCTACAACAAAAAATCAGAACACGACATTCAAGAAAACTTGCTATCTGAATGCGACGCAATCCCAAATCACAACGTCACTACAGTTACAGCGATGAAACAAGGCGAGGGGATCATACACGGAGACCTAGATTTGAACAACGTTGCTACACTTCTTGAGTTGATTTCAAAATGACACAGATTACAAATAACGATCTACCGCTTCTGCGAATCGGCACTGTAAGCGCAGTCAGGGCGAGCGGTGTCGAGATTGCGGTAGATGCTGACAAAAATGAGCCGAGCATTCTCTACAAGGGTGACATCATCGATAATGTCACAATCGGATCACATGTGATCATACACCGTGGCTACCGCAAACTGGTCGCACATATCGAGGAGGAGTACCTCACGGAGGATCGCCAGTGGCGAGATGACGAATACCATCGAGACGCAGACCACTACAAGAGGACACTGAGAGCTACACTCCAGGGCGAGCTGATCGACAACTCCTTCGAACGCGGTCGCGCCATCATGCCCATGATTGGCAACATAGCCTACATCGCAACGAAACAACAAGTTGGTGACGTATACGGCACGGGCGATCCGCCATCAAATGGACCCACAAAAAGACCAATGCCACCTACTCTCGAAATCGGAAGCCTCAATAGCGATCCATCTGTTCGTTTTAAATTAAGCATCGGGAAATTTTTTGCTAGCCACATTGGCATTTTCGGCAATACAGGCTCAGGCAAATCTTACACACTCACACAGTTGTACACGAAGCTCTTCGCTGAACTACTTTCCCCATTTGACCAATCTAAAGCACAAGCGTCCGATAGTGCTGGAGTTCGAAAAACATCATTCACACACACCCAATTTCTGATTTTTGACTTGAATGGTGAATATTCAAGCCCTTCTGGAGGTGAAGTATTCTGTCCCAGCTCATTCAAAGAGGTGCTCACACTCAAGCCATCGAAGCATTCTAATGACCAAAATGAAGGTGACTCCAAGATCCCACTTCCCGAACACACGCTTACGGAACCAGATTTTTGGTACACACTACTTGAAGCAACCGAGAAGACCCAGCGACCTTTTATTGCGCGCGCACTACGCGATTTCACAATTCCAATTTCACCTAGCGCCACACCATACTGGCTCCAACGCGATACATTCAAGCATCGACTACTTCAATTACTCACGGCAACTAAGTCCGGAGATGTCGACACAACTCTTATTTTTCAGTATTTGAACGATATTCATTCGATTGCAGATGGAACCCACACCGCTTTCGAAGAGGCATTTGCGCGCTTTGAGAGCAACTTTAGTATTTTTAGCCCCTCTGGCGACTGTTACTTTCGCGACAGTTGTTTCAATGTTTCAAGAGCCATTACCAAGCCAAACGATACTAGAATTTTTGTAAATGACGACAATTTCCACTTACTTATTGATAATTTTTTTAACCAAGCTTACTCTCCTTACATTGGAAGCAGACTCGATCCACTTAGTTTGACGCAACTTAAGATAGTTTGCCAATTTTACGATGATATTTCGTGCGGTTTTCACATCGTAGCACATTTGCGACCACTGATTGGACGCCTTCGTCAACGCACTTCTCTCCTTGCAAGAGCATTTCAATTTGAGCGCAGTGTTGACTTGAGACGCCCAGCAATGAGAATCATAAATTTACGTTACTGTAGTATCGAAGAACGAAAGTTAATTCCACTACTCGTCACAAGGGCAGCATATAAGACACAAAAGGACAACTTTCATTCTGACCGTTATTTGAATATCATCATAGATGAGGCTCATAACCTGTTGTCATATGAGTCTTCACAAGAAAGCGAGACGTGGCGCAACACGCGCCTCGAGATGTTCGAAGAGGTACTCAAAGAAGGCCGGAAATTTGGGGTATTCGTAACGCTCGCTTCACAGCGTCCGCATGACATTTCCGCAACGATCACGTCACAGCTACATCACTATCTTCTTCACCAACTCGTCAATCCCAAGGACATTGATGCTGTACGCCGCGCAGTTTCCTATCTTGACGCCAAGTCGTTCGATGAGCTCTCATCACTTCCTCGAGGCACATGCATCATTTCCGGTACCAGTGTCCAGATTCCCGCGATCGTGAAGATCGATGAACTGCCAGAGGGGCGCAGACCCGACAATGAGACGATTGATCTTGTCAAACTGTGGGGTTTAGGTTCAGATTCAGCTGTAAAGAACGACAGCGACTCGTCAGTTTCGACATCGACCAGAGCCGAATCAGCTGCCGACGCCGACAGCACACGTGCATTCGACACGTAAGCACACCGTGCCAGTATGCACACAGGTGGGGGCTCCCAAACGGGAGCCCCCACCTCTCTGTCGCGGCAGAATCGCCTCAGTACGCCAGCCCCTTCGGCTGCTCCGCAAGGACGGCAAACCCCGGGTTGACGACCTCGAAGCCGTTGGCTTTGTAGGCCTCGTAGTCGAAGTTTTCGCATTCGTCGTACCCGATGCGGTGGTACTCGTAGAAGCCGTCCCAGGCCTCGTACCCGGACCCGAGGGAAGACTCGAGGAACGCGTCCGCCATGGCCATCGCGGTGCGCGGCGCGACGTAGAAGGCACCCATGGCGAGCAGGTTCGCGTTGTTGGCGGCGGCGCAGCGGCGCGCGGCGGGCACGGACTCGCAGACGGCGGCGTGCACATGGGGGCACTTGGAGGCGGCGATGTGGATGCCCATGCCGGTGCCGCAGAACGCGAGGGCGCGTTCGAACTTTCCTTCGGCGATCTGCGCGCCGAGCGCGAAGCCGACGCGGTGGTACATGGGGGCGCTCTCGGCGTCGGGCGTCAGGTCGGTGACGGTCCAGCCGCGCTCTTCGAGGTGGGCTTTGACAGCTTCTTTGAGGGGGTACCCGGCGAAGTCGGCACCGACGACGACGTGTTTGTCTTTAACTGTCAGCATGGGAGCGTCCTTTCAGGAATGTGCGCAGGGAGGTGAAGGAGAAGAGGCCCTCGTTCATGCAGATGACAAGCAGGAGCACGCCACCCCAGATGAGGGGCCGGTAGAAGTTGGAGATGTTGGGGAACATGTTCAGGCCCGAGGAGAGGACCTGGAGCATGAGGATGGACAGGAGGACGCCGCTCAGTCGCCCGGAGCCGCCGTTGGGGTTGACGCCGCCGAGGACGACGATGAGGACGGTGAGCAACGTGTAGGAGGTGCCGTAGTCGGCCTTCGCGGAGTTGTAATTCGCGAGCATGACGACGCCCGCCATGGCCGCCATGACTCCGGAGAGCACGTAGGTGCGGATCAGGAGGCTGTTGACTTTCAGGCCGGAGAAGCGCGCCGCGGTGTCGTTCGTGCCGAGCATGAGGATGGTGCGTCCGAAGCTGGTGCACGCGACGATGAAACCGGCGACGGCCGCGCACACGAGGAACACAACGAGGGGGATGGGCACGAGGCCTACCACCTTCGCGGTGAATACGGTGCTGAACGCTGGGGGCAGGCCGGAGACGGGTTTGCCTTCGGTGAGGACCAGGGCGATGCCGCCGAAGAGTTCGAGGGTGCCGAGGGTGGCGAGGATGGGTGGGATCTTGAGGATTGCGACGAGGATGCCGTTGATGAGGCCGCATACGACGCCGACGACCAGGGCGACGCCGAGCGCGATGAGGACGGCCATTCCCATGGACGAGGCCGTGGCTGGCCCCGTGAGGGTGGCGCGCAGGGTGAGGGCGGCGCAGATGCCGGTGACGTTGGCGATGGCGACGACGGACAGGTCGATGCCGGCGGTGAACATAGTGAACATGACGCCCAGGCTCATGAGGCCGAATTCGGGGAATTGGACGGCCATGGACTGCCAGGTACGTACGGCGAAGAAGGGGCCGGGGCGCACGGCGGCGAAGAAGATGAGCAGGAGCAGGAAGACGATGACGAGGCGCGCCATGTAGCTGTCTTTTTTGAGGAAAGCGAGGCGCGGGGAGGCGAGTAGCGTTGACATGTGGTCCTCCTATGCTGCGTTGCGGCGGCCGCGCATGACCTGGAGCGCGGAGACGCCGGTTCCCACGATGATGAGCAGGCCCAGGGCGAAGCCCTGCCAGAACGTCTTGATGCCCATGAGGATCATGGAGTTTTGGACGATGACGATGAGGAGTGTGCCGAGCATGACGCCGGTGAGGGAGCCTTTGCCGCCGGTGATGGCGGTGCCGCCCAGGACGACGGCGGCGATGACCATCATTTCCATGCCGAGCAGGTTGGTGGGGTGCATCTGTCCCATGGCGCAGGTGCGGACCATGCCGGCCAGGGCGGCGATGATGCCGACGATGACGTAGAGCCAGAACTTGGTGGCGCGTACTTTGAATCCGACGCGCGCGGCCGCGCTTTCGTCGCCGCCGATGGCGTAGAGGGATCGCCCGAACATGGTGTAGCGGGTGACGACGAAGGCCACGGCAACAACCGCGACGAGGATCAGGAAGGACACAGGCATCGACGACTGTAGGCCGGAAGTGTCGTTGCGGGCGACGAACAGGGAGGATGACCCGAAGGAGCGCATAGAGGCTGGGATCGTGTTGATCTGCACGGATTTGAGCGCGCCTTGCATGACGCCATTGAAGACGTTGGCCGTGCCCAGGGTGATGATCAGCGTCGGCACAGTGAGCCTGGAGGTGAAGATGCCGTTGAAGGCACCCAGGAGCGCGCCGAGGCCGGCGGCGATCAGGAAGGGCACGATGACCGGGCCATTCCACCCGTTGTCGACCAGGACCCTTGTGGTCACGTAGACCGCCAGGGAGGCCAGCGCTGGGAAGGATACGTCGATGCCGCCGGAGACGAGGACGAGGTGCGCGGCGACAGCGAAGAGGCCGGGGACGACCATCGCGCCGGCCAGGTCGACCAGGTTGTTCGCCGTGAAGAACTGCCCGGAGCGCGCCTGGATGACCAGGCTCAGCGCTGCGATGACCAGGAAGACCCAGAATTCGTTGGCGTGGAGGACTTTCGTAATGAGTCGGGGCATTAGTTCTCTCCCCCTTCGGTGGACGAGGCCGGGGCGCGGTCCTCGGACAGGAGCCGGGTCAGCTCGGCCTCGGTGAGGGTGTCGGGGCTCATGGCTTCGCTGAGGTGTCCGGCGCGCATGATGGCGATCGTCGAGCAGTTGGTGAGTACTTCGGCGATGTCGTCGGAGATGATGATAACGGCCATGCCTTGGGAGGCGAGTTCGCGCAGGATCGAGTGGATCGTGAACTTGGAGCCGATGTCGACGCCGACGGTGGGGCCGTTGAGGATGAGAACGGAGGGTTTGGTGGCCAGCCACTTGGCGAGGACGACCTTCTGCTGGTTGCCGCCCGACAGGGTGTTGACGGCGTTGGCAGGGTCGGGGGTGACGACTTCGAGGCGCGTCACCCATTTCTGTTCTTCGGCGCGAATGGCTTTCTTATCGATGAAGCCGAGTACCTTGGTGAAGTTCTCCATCTCGGAGATGGTGATGTTTTCGCTGATCGAGCGGGATAGGAATAGGCCTTCGGTGAGGCGGTCTTCGGGCACGTAAGCGATGCCGGCCTCGATTGCGTCGCGCACGCCGCGCAGTGTGACGTCCTGTCCCTTGACGCGGATGCACCCCGAGTCAAGGGGCAGCATCCCGAAGAGGGAGAGGGCCAGCTCGGTGCGGCCCGACCCCAGCAGTCCCGTGATACCCAGGATTTCGCCGGGCCTCACGCTCAGGGACGCGTCGGCGAAGGCACCGCTCACCGTCGCCCCCTTCACCTGGAGGATCGGGGCCTCGTCAATAGTGCCCGGCTGGTAGCGTTCCTCCGCGAAGTCACGCCCCGTCATGTAGCGGGCGAAACTCGCGCGGTCAAGCTCCTCCTTCGGGCAAGTGATGACCTTATGGCCGCTGCGCAGGATAGTGAAGCGCTGCGCGATCTCGAAGACTTCCTCGAGCTTGTGGGACACGAAAAGGATCGCGATGCCGCGCGACTGCAGGTCGCGGACGATGTCGAAGAGGGCGGCGACTTCCTTCTTCGTGAGGGCGGTCGTCGGCTCGTCCATGATGATGAGCTTCGCGTCGCCCATGAGGGCGCGGCTGATGGCGACGAGCTGCTTGTCGGCCACGGACAGGTTGCCGACCAGCTCGTCGAGGTCCACGTCGAAGCCGATCTTCGCCACGGCCTCGCGCGCGACCTCGCGCATGCGGGAACGGTTTACCAGGCGACGCCCGGCAGCCACTTCGCTGCCCAGCGCGATGTTCTCCATAACGGAGAGGTTCGGGAAAATCGAGAAATCCTGGTAGATGACGCGCACACCCGCGTCGATCGCGGCGGCCGGCGTCAGGCGCGTGAAGTCGCGGCCGTCAATCGAGACCGTCCCGTGTTCGGGGGTGTGTACGCCCGAAATGACCTTGATGAGCGTGGACTTGCCCGACCCGTTTTCCCCGGCCAGGCAGTGGATTTCTCCGGGCGCGATCTCCAGGTCAATGTCGACCAGGGCTCGCACGCCCGCGAAGGATTTGCTGACGTGTCGTACCGCCAGCACTGGGGTGTCCATGTGGTGTCCTTTCCGACGCATGCCACCGCCCAAAGGCCACCCCCACGCGCGCGGGCGTCGCGCGCAGGAGGAACAAGGATGCGCGAGCGTCCGTGCACGCGCGGGAGTGGCCCAG
Organism: Actinomyces sp. ICM47; assembly: GCF_905369875.1. NCBI lineage: Bacteria > Bacillati > Actinomycetota > Actinomycetes > Actinomycetales > Actinomycetaceae > Actinomyces > Actinomyces sp. ICM47. The sequence continues at coordinate 58,388 of NZ_CAJPJE010000002.1, read as the reverse complement.
CCACGGCCTCGTCAATGGAGCGAGGGACGAGGCCGTGGAGCCTCGGTGGTCGTCGCCTGTTTGCGGATCAGAAGCCGAGGGAGTCGACGTTGTCCTTCGTGATCTTGAGCCAGCCGGTGCCCTCGAGGACCTTGGTGGAGCCGGACGAGAAGTGCATGCTCTCGTAGCCTTCGACGCCTAGGTTCACGCCGTCTTCGATGGTCTCACCGTTGAGGATCTTCGTGGCCAGGGACGCCATGGCGTAGCCGGCGTTCGCGGGGTCCCACAGGGTCAGGGTGGAGACGGAGCCGTCCTTGAGGATCTGGGCGTTCGCGGCGGGCATGCCGGTGCCAGCGGTGAAGACCTTGCCCTTCAGGCCCAGCTCATCGATGGCGCGGGCGGTGCCGGGCGCGTCGAAGGAGGAGGTGCCGAGGATGCCCTTGACTTCGGGGTACTTCTTGAGGACTTCCTTGGCGGTCTGGTAGGCGGTCTCGCCGTTGTCCTGGGATTCGACGCGGGGCTCAGCCTCGAGCAGCGTCATCTTCGGGTACTTTTCCTTCTGGTGGGCGACGGCACCGTCCGCCCACTCGTTGTGGGAGGCGTTCGTGACGTGACCGACCATCGTCGTGTAGACGCCTTCCTCGCCCATGGCCTCGGCGAGGTTGTCCATAATGAACGCGCCGTATTCCGTGTTGTTGAAGGCTTCGATGTCGTACATCGTGTTTTCCTGCGAGGCGCCCTCGTGGGTGACGACGACGATGCCGGCGTCCATGGCCTGCTTGAGGACGGGTTCAATGGCACCGGGGTCGACGGGGACCACGCAGATCGCGTCGACGCCTTGGGCGATGAGGTCCTGGATGACCTGGGCCTGCATGGTGGCGTCGGTTTCAGCGGGGCCCTTCTGGAAGACGTTCATGCCCGTGTCCGAGGCGTACTTGTTGACGCCCGTTTCCATGCGGACGAACCACGGATTAGTGGCGTCCTTGGGGACGACGGCAATCGTGTAGTTGCCGTCTCCGGCGGCCTTGCCGCCCGGGGTCGTGGTGCCCCCGTCCGTCGTGCAAGCGCCGAGTGCGAGGGCGCTTGCCGATATGGTGACGAGTGCTGTTGCTGCGAGGCGGGACTTCATCGGAACTCCTCTGGGTGTGGTCAACGTCGGTGTTGGGGTTGTGGTTGTGCGCGCTGCGGGTAGCCGTCGCGGTGCGGTGCCGCCGCGGTGGTGCGGCGCGGCATCGCGGTGCTGCTGCGTGCCGGGTCGCGGCTTGCTGGGTCACGACGGGCTATCGCGGCTGGCCGCGTTGCGGTGCCGCTCCCCCGCTATGCTCCGGCTGCGCACGGTTGCGACGGTGCGTCCGCGCTGTGCTGGCCTTGCGGCCTGCTGGTTGGTGTGTTGCTGCTGCGTTGGGTACTGTGGTGTGCCGGTCGTTCCCGTCATTGGGGTTCGTCGGCGCGCCCACCATCCTAAGCCATTTTTCGTGGTGGCGTTCACTTTTTGGGTCTGCTTCGGACGAGGCCTGGGCGGGGTTTCAGGGCAGGTTGAGGCTGGTTTTGGAGCGATTTGTCGGACCAGTTCGGCGCGTGGCACACACGAACCCCTATCTTCCACCCTGAACCCTTACCAACCCGCATACGCGTACCCCGAACCAAGAACATCCGTTCCGCAATACGTCGCATACGTGCACGTCTGTGCGGCTTAATAGCTCGTTATTCGAGCCGGTCGCGCAACCAGCACCTGAGCGGAATCGCTCGCCCGACAATCGCATAGATTGCCTCCAACTTCGGGAGGCCCGTGCTGATAACAGGTCAATGCGCAGGTCGTTCGACTGCGAGAGTAGTTTGCCTGTCGTCTCGCCATTTTCTGGGCTCAGCACCAGGACCTAACTGGGGAGCAACAACTCGGAGTCGACCAGTTCCGTCAAGTGAGTACTAATGGTCATCTGCACGGCATGATTCAGGGCAATCTCTGCCAGGAACGAGGGCAGGCATCATTCGGGATTGTGTCTCCAGTTAAAAGAAGCGCGGTACGTGCAGTACCGGCTGGATCCAGCAAGAGGATCTGCACTCACGCCTCGTCCAGTTCCTCCTAGATCGCATATGATCCTAGGCTGAGCTGGTCACCACGTTCTATGAGGCTTTGAGGCAGGCAAGTAATGCTGGCCGGTTGGAGATGTTGGCTCTCGTGGCCATGATTTTGAACGCCCAGGCGGAGCGGCTGGCCTGACAGTCTGAGGATATACGTTGCCAACGTCACCTCTGGCATGGTGCACTCCCATCCTTACAGCAGCGACGGCCACAAGGAACAACTGCTATTGCCACTCGGGTGACATCGGTAGCAACAGAGTGGGAATGACTGCCTTATCAATGCCGAAGCGCCATGCCTAAGGCCACGAACCCACTAACAAGTAGAGCCCCGTAGAACGGCCAAATCGCCCACCCTTTGATGACCGAGCAGTAGTCCAAGAATCGTGTTTTCCTTGTTTCCCCAGAGCACTGATAGTTCAACGAGTATGGAGCAACATCGGGGTCACCGGCTGCTATACGTTCGTAAAGGTTGCGATATTTGCGTTCGGTTCTCAGGTATCCAACATCCAGGATCGCAAAAACAACTGTCGCAACGATCCCGAGGACAGCAAGCGCGACGGAAGACTTTGTAAATGAATACCCATAGGCGGCCGTCACCACAGGAAGCAACCAACTTTTCGTGTTGGAAGACGATTGGGCCATGCGACTGATGACATTCTGGGCAAAAGCCAGGTGCTGACGACGATCCTCAGGTGTAGCGGAGCTATGAGGAAGAAGAGTTGTTGCGCGTAACTTGGCTAGAGCACGATCCTTCTCCTCATCAGAAAAGTCTGTCTTGGTCGGCCAAATATTCCCAAAGGAATCGTCATCCCATCGGGGCACGATATGAACGTGAACATGAGGAACGCTCTGCGTAGCTGCCTCACCGTTGGATTGGATGATGTTGATTCCATCCGGATGGTAGGTTTCGCGCAGGCTCATAGCCACGGCTTGGGCTGAAGTCATCACCGCGCTAACCTCGTCAGAAGTCAACGCGGTGAACTCTTCAACATGGCGGCGAGGAATCACCATACAGTGACCGAGGACAGCAGGCTCTGTTGGGAAAAACACTACGACCTTGTCATTGCGTGCAACTTCGCGCACGACCACGTCTTCTCCGCGAACAATCGCACAAAAGGGACAGCACTGTAGGCTAGTCATTCCCTGACACATCCTTGCTCTACCCAAGATTTCAAGTTCGATGCCAGCTTATCGTATGTAGCCTTAGAGTCAATCTTTCCCCAAAAATCACGCTGCGTGGGATCAAAGATAGGAAGCCCAGGGTTTCTTCCGGATCCGTTGATGCTACAGAAAGGGTCTGCTCCTTCAGCGTCTGTAGACCCCATTGATGAAAGTCCGTGAATACGTATTCCAAGGAGAGGTTTACGCAGGTCCCATGCTCGCTGAATCTCGTACTTCACCCATCGGCGAGAAGCAGTTTCTGCGCCGATAAGTACAACGACAGCGCTCTTCCTTTTCATCTGTTCATCAATCCAATTCTGGATTGCCTTAGTACCTCTTTGGCGAACTGCTTCCCACTCTTGAGCATTGAGGAGTTTCTGCCCTTCAACACTTCCCATGTTGCGGATTAACTGCACACGGTGAACATCTCGTTCATAGTGAAAACTATAGAAAACGGCCATTTGAGCTACACCTTTCTTTTGGCTCGGTCTGGTTTTATAGACCACCGTTTTGAGAATTATTGCTTGTTATTGGTAGTGCTACTCCCATTGGTGCACATATCACTTGAGCAAGAGCCAGCCCACTCGTATATTCCTATACATACGGACTCATTATCACGCACCCTCTTGTTGCAGTAGCACTCAATGGCCAGCCGCTAGGTCATCCTCTTCCTCCTCAACAAGCAAGGGATAGTCAGAGTGCAGCGTCAGTTGTTCAGCCGACACAATAAATGGGTTGTCATCACTGCCATCAACCTCGATATAGACCATGTCATCGATAACCTTGCCCACGCGGAACCTATCACCTGCGCGCAGCATCAGACCACCACCACACTCAACGTCAGCAGAGACTGTATACACCTCAGAAAGCTCATCAGCATTGGATTGAGCGAACTTCGCTCGTGCCCAATCCGCGATCTTGGCTTCAGCAGTCTTACCTTTGCGCAGTCTTGCACCAATATTGAGTCCCATTCGAAAGATAATCACACCACCGAGCACCATCACGCCTGTTACCTTGGCAATTGCATGACCAGGTCCTCCCATTGCCTTGATTCCCGTAGTGACCATCTGATATGCCCCGAGATTACTCATCGCTATTCTACTTCCTTCCTTGGACTATGGGCACGCAACGCGGCAGCCCGAACACTTACTGAAAAATATACCCAAAGTTGGCCGGGTTAATCAATGAAACGGCGGAAACGCATACCCATTACCCCGCGGCTACCGATCACCGACGCAGCAATCCCCTTGTACCCCACCCGACACACTCACCTCACTTGTGTGCCGTAGATTACCCGCTATCCTTGGTCACATGACTGCTGCGCGCGACGACGATTTCATGGCACTGCCCGGTACGGGAGCGGATTCCACCGACACCCCCGACGTCAGGGAACGTTTGTCAGATGACGCCGCCCCCGCCTCGTCAAACACCTCATCGAAGTCGGCGTTGGATGCGCTGCTGGACGAGTACCGTGCACGCGCAACAAGCGAGCGTGAGAAGGGCACGCTCTTTGAGGAGCTGACGCGTCAGTTCCTGCTCCACGATGCCCGTTTCGCGCACCAGTTCAAGGAGATCTACCTGTGGAGCGAGTGGCCGGAGCGCCGCACGGGCGACACGGGCATCGACCTGGTGGCGATCCCGGTCCGGGATGAAGAGGGTCCGGTCGCGATTCAGTGCAAGTTCTACGCGCTGGGTCATCGCATTCAGAAGGCGGACATTGACTCGTTCCTGTCGGCGTCGGGTAAGGAGCCGTTCGGTCGCCGCATCGTCGTGGACACGTCGGGCGCGCCATGGGGCAAGAACGCGCAGGACGCGATTGAGGGCCAGCAGATCCCGGTCTCGCGCATCACGCTGGCGGATCTGCGCGATTCGGACATTGATTGGCGCACGTATTCGCTGGGGTCGACGCAAGCTCCGAAGACTCGCGAGCGCAAGGTTCCGCGCGACCATCAGGTGCGTGCTCGCAGCGCGGTGATGTCGGGCTTCGAGGAGCACGACCGCGGCACGATTGTCATGGCGTGCGGCACGGGCAAGACGTTCACGGCGCTGACGATCGCGCGCGAGTTCGTGGAGAAGGAGGGTGGCACCGCCCGGATCCTGTTCGCGGTCCCCTCCCTCGCGCTTCTCAAGCAGACGCTGGACGATTGGGCGGCCGAGGCCGACGGCGCGTTCACGGCGTGGGCGGTGTGTTCGGATACGAAGGTGTCCTCGTCGGCGCGTAATGACACGACCGAGGAGTCGGCGGTGGACCTGCCGATTCCGGCGACGACGGACGGCCAGCGCCTCGCGGACTCCCTGAATGCGAACAACGCGACGGAGGGCCTACAGGTCGTCTTCGCGACGTACCAGTCGATTGACGTCATTCACGGCGCGCAGGAGATCGCGGGCGACGACTGGCGCGATTTCGACCTGATTATCTGCGACGAGGCCCACCGCACGACGGGCGCGACGCTGACGGGCGAGGACGAGAGCGCCTTCACGAAGATCCACAGCAACGAGTTCATCCGCCGCGCGAAGACCCTGTACATGACGGCGACGCCGCGCATTTTCGCGGAGAACGCGAAGAGCAGGGCATCGGAGAAGGACGCGATCCTGACCTCGATGGACGATCAGGACACCTACGGTCCGGTGTTCTTCCGTCTGGGCTTCGGCCAGGCGGTGAAGGAAAACCTGTTGACGGACTACAAGGTCATCATCTTGACGGTCAGCGAGGAGGAGGTGTCGGGCCAATATCAGACAATCGCTGAGATGGGCGGCGAGCTGAACCTCGACACAGCTGCGAAGCTGACGGGTTGCTGGAACGCGCTGGCCAAGCGCAAGAATCGCGGCTCGGACGTGGACTACGGCGAGGATAGCGCACCAATGCGCCGCGCTGTGGCCTTCTGCAAGGACATCAAGGCATCGAAGCAGGTGACGGATCAGTTCCCGGACCTGGTGAACGGCCCCTTTGGCCTGAGCGACCTCAGCAACGACGATGCGTCGGATAACCTGCAGGTTGAGTGCCGCCACGTGGACGGCACGATGAACGCGGCGGTGCGTGCACGCGAGATGGATTGGCTGACCGAGGGCGCGGGCACGGACGAGGTTCCGGTGTGCCGCATCCTGACGAACGCGCGCTGCCTGAGCGAGGGTGTGGACGTTCCCACGCTGGACGCGGTGCTCTTCCTGTCGCCGCGCAAGTCGCAGGTGGACGTCATTCAGGCGGTGGGCCGTGTGATGCGCCGCGCCGAGGGTAAGGATTTCGGCTACATCATCTTGCCCGTGGCCGTGCCGGCGGGCATGGCGCCAGAGCGCGCGCTGGACGACAACAAGCGCTTCCAGGTCGTGTGGCAGGTCCTCAAGGCCCTGCGCGCGCACGACGAGCGCCTCGACGCGGCGATCAACTCCATGGAGCTGAACGGCCAGGGGCCGGAGAACATCATCGTCGAGCAGGTCTCACTCGAGAAGAAGAACAAACAGGACGATCTGCTCGGCGGCTCTGCGTCCGATGGGGACGAGGCCGGGGCAGGGTCATCGGGTTCCAGCGCGGACGGGCTGGCCCAGGGGATCCAGGGCCAGCTGACGCTGCTGCCGTCGGATTGGAAGGAGTCAGTGTTCGGCCAGATCGTGAAGAAGGTGGGCTCGTCCCTGTACTGGGAGGATTGGTCCAAGGACATTGCGACGGTCGCGGAGCGCTACATTCACCTCATCGATCACCTGCTGGAAGATCCGGAGCGCCAGGACGCTTTCCAGGAGTTCGTGAACGCGCTACGCGCGACGCTGAACCCGGCCGTAGACAACGAGTCCGCGGTGGAGATGCTGGCCCAGCACATCCTGACGGCACCTCTCTTTGACGCGATGTTCCCGGATCATTCGTTCTCGAAGCAGAACCCGGTGAGCCGCGCGATGAACACGATTATGGAAATGCTGGCGTCGCACTCGATGTTCGAGAACGAGCGCCGCGAGCTGGATTCCTTCTACCGGGCGATGGTCGAGCGCATCGAGGCCGTGCACACCCTGGCGGGCAAGCAGGAAATCATGCGCACGCTCTATGATCGCTTCTTCTCGCAGGCGTTCCCGCGCATGAGCGAGCGCCTGGGCATCGTCTTCACGCCCGTCGAGGTCGTCGACTTCATCATCCGCAGCGCGGATGACGCGATGCGCACGGCGTTTGGCCAGACCCTGGGGGATCCGGGCGTGGCCATCATCGAGCCCTTCGCGGGCACGGGCACCTTCGTCGCACGCCTGCTGCAGCTGGGCATTATCCCGCCCGAGGCCCTGGAGCGCAAGTATAAGAACGAGATCTTCGCGAACGAGTTCGTGCTGCTCTCCTACTACATCGCATCGATCAATATCGAGCAGGTGTACCACCAGGTGCGCGCCGAGCAGGGCGCGGACGAGTGCTACGTGGAGTTCCCGGGCATGACTCTGACGGATACCTTCCAGCTGCACGAGGGCGACGGCACGATCACCGAGGACTTCGAGGGCTTGGCCGCCAACAACGAGCGCGCGAAGGCAGAGAAGGATTCCGCGATCACAGTGATCGTGATGAATCCGCCGTACTCATCGGGTCAGAACAGCGCAAACGACGACAACCAGAACCTGGCGTACCCTCGCCTGGACACACGCATCGCGGCCACCTATGCGGATCAATCATCGGGCGTCAACAAGAACAGCCTCTACGATTCCTACTTCCGCGCGCTTCGTTGGGCATCGGACCGCATCGGTGAACGCGGCGTCATCGCCTTCGTCTCCAACAGCTCCTTCGTGGATGGCAACTCTGCGGATGGCGTCCGACTGTCGCTGCAGGAGGAGTTCTCCCAGATCTTCATCTACGACCTTAAGGGGAACGCACGAACATCCGGTGAGCGCCGACGCCGTGAGGGCGGAAACGTGTTCGAGGAAGGGTCTCGCACCGGCGTTGCTATCACCGTCCTCGTCAAGGACCCCTCCCACTCCGGCACCGCCGAGGTCTTCTACGCGGAGGCGGAGGACTACGCGACCCGCCAGGAGAAGCTCGATCAGATAACCGCCTACGGATCGATCGAAGGGATCAGTGGGGCGGACGCATTCCGTTCCATCGCACCGAACCAGCACGGTGACTGGATCAGCTCCCGCGACGAGCGCTTCGTGACTTTCCAGGAGATCGGTAACAAGTCGCTCAAGGGTAAGGAAGCCACACCTGCAATTTTCCGGCAGTATTCAAGCGGCCTTAAGACCAACCGTGATGCCTGGTGCTACAACTTCTCCCGAGAAGCAGTCGCATCGAACATGCGCCAAATGATCGACAACTACAACGCAGAGGTCCACGCTGGAACTGCGACCGAAGCTATCAACACAGATTCCACGCAAATCAACTGGAACCGTCAGCTCATCCGCGATCTCGTATCTCGCAAACATCACGAATTCAACGCGGATTCAATCCGCTCTGGCATCTACCGGCCGTTCTGTGCACAGAGCGTTTACTTTGCTCGGGAAATGAACGACATGATCTATCAGCTTCCACAACTCTTCCCAACATCGAATCACCAGAATGTTGCTCTGGGACCATCAGGGGAACGGAGAAGAGACTTCAGCGTCGGGTTCACCTGCGAACTTCCCGATCTGGAGATGGTCTCCAAGGCTCAGTGGTTCCCCCTCTACACCTGGGAGCCCCTCTCCCCCACCTCCGGGAGCGAGCCCGACCTGTTCGCCGACCTGGCGACCGCCTCGGAAAGCCAGGCGGATGAGGCCGCCACGGCCTCGTCCCTGGATTTCTCGCGGCCGATCGGCGACCAGATCCCAGTGATCCTGGACGGGTATCGCCGCGTCGATAACGTCACGGACGCGACGCTGGCCTCGTACCGGGAGCACTACGGGGATGCGGGTATCACGAAGGAGGACATTTTCTTCTACGTGTACGCGCTGCTGCATCACCCGGAGTATCGGGAGCGCTACGAGGATGATTTGAAGAAGATGCTGCCGCATATTCCTCGCGCGGCGGGTTTCCACACGTATGCGAACGTGGGCCGCGAGCTGGCGGACCTGCACGTGAACTACGAGCAGGTGGAGCCGTACCCGTCGGTGCAGGAGGAGGCGAGCCTACACGCACCCGCGGACCCGTGGGAGTGCTACCGGATCGGCGAGCGCAAGATGCGTTTCCCGAAGCTGGGGCGCCGCGATAAGGACTTCACGCGCTTGGAGTACAACGACCACGTGACCCTGACGGGAATTCCTGCGGAGGCGCAGGGGTATTCGATTTCGGGCCGCAGCCCCCTGGAGTGGATCATCGACCGCTACCACGTGAAGACGGACAAGGCGTCGGGCATCGTCAACGACCCGAACGACTTCCTGCACGAGCAGGGCCGCCCCGCCGCGGTCGTGGACCTGATCAAGCGCCTGGTGACGGTCTCGATGCGAACCCAGGAACTCCTGGAGACCCTGCCGAAGCTCGAGATTCCGGAAGGATAAGTTCCCATGAACAACTCAAGAGAAGTGAACTACAATGGCACCAATACTTCACACAAGTGGCATTGGTACTACAATCGCATAATCTTGAATTGCGTTTGTATGGCTTTTACCTGCTTCATCTTTGATTTATGTCTACACACATATCGTGATGGAAGCAATGTCTTTGATATACTCTGGACATTGCTTGACAATGCATCGATCACAATAATCACCGCTTGCACTATCGGAATCCTATGGGAAGTATCTGGAAAGAACGATCTCATTCAAGAGATTCAACAGCATACTGACAAATCTCTTCGGGATGCTGGACTTTCCAACACATTAGCCGATCAGGGGATTTTACACACCACGATGGAGTTTAAAGATGGAATTAGATGGAAGAAGTATATTGCGGACGCCGATGAAATCGATGTCTGCTGGTGGGCAGGATCCGAATGGCTCCGAGGAAACACAAATGCCATTAAGACAGCAATTAAGACCAGAAAGGGCAGTGTCATAGGGTGTAAGCAATTTTCGTGTAGCGGTGATGCTGTTCGGAGGCTGATCATGGGGTGTCGTCGGATGCTGAGTGTTGAGGATCGCGCGGCGATCATGGCGGGGTTGGAGGCGGGCTTGTCCCAGACGCGTATCGCCCACTTGATTGGGCGTAGCCCCTCGGTGGTGTGCCGTGAAATCGCCCGCCATCGGGGTCCTGGCGGCGTGTACCAGGCCGAGGATGCCGGGAGAGCAGCGCAGGTGGCCAGGCGCCGCCCTAAGAAGCGGCTCCTGGACCGCGATGAGATTCTCCGCCGCCGCGTGATCTTTGATTTGTCGCAGGGGCGCACGCCCCGCCAGATCAGCGGACGCCTGAGCGTGGAGGCATGTGGCACAGTGGCTCCTATGGATAATTCTCCCCACGCCCAGGGCCGCACGATCAGCCACGAGGCGATCTACACGTGGATCTACGCCCACCCCAAGAAGACGCTGATCGAGCACGGCGTATGCCTGCCCTCCAGGCGGTGGATGCGCAAGAAACCCCCTGCAGGCGGGCGCACACCACCCATTGTCGGCATGCGATTAATTGACGAACGCCCCGACATTGCTGACCGGATGATCCCTGGCAACTGGGAGGGGGACCTCATCATCGGCAAAGATGGGGCCAGTGCGTGCGCAACCCTGGTCGAGCGCACCACCCGCTACCTGATCATCGTGGCCCTGCCACTGGGACGCAGGGCCGACCAGGTCTGTGATGCGCTCACCCGCCGCATCCAGGGCCTACCCGAAGGAGCGATGCGAACACTGACATGGGACCAAGGACGGGAAATGGCCCGCCACCAGCGCCTCACCCAAGATACCGGCGTGGAGGTGTTCTTCGCTCACCCCCATAGCCCCTGGGAGCGAGGAACAAACGAAAATACCAACCGACTTATCCGCCGCTACCTTCCCAAAGGAACCCCCATCACCAGCCACCAGCCCTACCTCGACGCCATCGCCTACGAACTGAACAACTGCCCCAGAGCCACCCTCGGCTACCGCACCCCCACAGAAGCATTCAACCAACTCATTGCTACCACCCATTGACACCACCGGTGATTGTTCGCATATCAACCGTTTGGAGGGCTAGGCTCGTATCGAATCTAAACGACAACAACATGCGTTCGTCTTCTCTGTTCGCAAGAAGGATGGTTGCAACATAGTCGAACATTTCTTGATCAGACATGACGTCAGACAATTCATCTTGAAACACGAAACACGTCAGACGAAGTGAATTCCCGGTGCCTGAGAAGGAAAGAACGACCTGTCTGCCAGTTGTGGCTTGTCTCTCCAGGGACATTTCAATGCCGTCAGATAGTTGCTCACGTGCTTCGCTGGAGAAATCAAGCAGGTACGAGGAAACGTGAACAGCTTGAGGATTGCCAGAGCTGAGCAACACGTCAATTATTTCACGAAAGCGCTTAGGCATACTTTGCCGAGGCTTCCGAAGCTGGGGCGAAAAAGTGCCAAGCCGCTCGAAATATTCGTCCAATTCCTCTCTGTAACCTGAGACATAAATGGTCTTATCTTTCGCGACGCTGTCAACTTCTAGCGAATAACAATTATGCGCAATGTACATGCCAAGGTGGTCGAGTTCGTCTTTGACGATGAGCCTCTCATTGAGGGCCGCAATTTCTCTCTGTTTGAGGAAGTGGAGGAATTCTAGCGGATTATCAAAGTATTCCCTGAAAGTCATGAGGTCGTCGATTGCGATGCAAGACACGCCTTCTTCAAGGTCTAAAAAACCAAGTTTCTCTGCACAAGCCGCATAAGTGTTAATGTTGTCTACCGTTACGGAGAGGCAGAAGATGCTCTTGATGTCCGAGATATCAAGTATTTGCTTCGGCTGCATGTGCTCGTCGTAGAGGACCAATTTAGTGTTGGAACGGCGAACATAATCTCTCATCTGAGCACATTGACTATTTGCTTTTCCTATCAGCTCTTTATAGCGGTTGACGTGCGAAGCGTAACCCGACACCGGCGGAGCATCAGTAAAGCTGCCAGCTTTAACTTCGATCACCAACAACGCATCTCTATACCTAATCAGAAGGTCGTTTTCACTTCGATGCTTCTTGCTGCCGTAGTAGTTATCCCTATGCGTGGAGCACCCTGGAAGCATCTCCTTGAAAAGCGATTCGACCATTCTTTCACTAGCCTCTTTTTGTCTTTGCTGCCATCGCTCTGAATAGTCGAAATCGGTACGCAGAATTAATTTCTGGATTGCCCTATAGAAATTATCGGTAAGCGAGTAGTAGTCGAAGCAGTAGCTATCTCCGCCTATCTTGATGAATGGCCGATCTACGATCGGAAGCGTAACTATCGGCCAATACTGCATTTCTCCTTCTTCGAAGAAACAAGCCTCACCCGGAGCAAACGACAGGGCATCGATAAAAGCCTCGGGCCAATCAGTAATCCTAGTGACATTGAATAAGCTCACAGAGAACGCGTCTTCAACTGCTTTCACATCCTCGTCAGGAATACTCGAAATATCGAAGTCGTCAGCCAATCTTGCCTTGTCACAAAGCTTCCTCAAAGCATCCAGGCCTTCAAGTCGGCCGTTTAACAACGCTATTTCAATTTTTTCATATCCAGCGACCACTTCATTTGCCGTCACACCGAACAATTTTTGAAATTCATCATCGTGAGCGAGCACAAGTGGCCGAAGATAATCAATCTGAAGGAAGCGATATCTATTCCCTCTAACCATATGCATTAATTGAGCTTCGAAGGCCAGCTGACTTGTTTCACTGTCATCTCCAAGCTCCCAGTACCGGTACGACAAGTATTTTAGCGACTTAAAAAACAGTATTTTTTGGTCATAAACATACCTATGCGCCAGTCGGTCAATATCTTCATCAGAGACATGGGCACAGATTGTGTTATCCGTTGCAGCGATGAGACTTTGCAGGTATTCGACGGGGCGGGACAGCACATCATCTTGCCTGTAGAAGAGGACATCACCTTCAGGGATAGGATTACTGAAAGTCGTGATATCGCTAACGGCCATTAGCAATATCTCTTGTCGATCAATTTGAATGTATCTTCGAATAGATTCGATGCGCTCGTTAATTTCTTCAGCCAGCTGTTTCATTCCGGCCGATGCTTCATTCTTAATTTCATTGCCATTCACATTTGCCCCTTGGAACACAACGCGCCACACCATTAACCCAGACGAACGCTAAGTCAAACACCTTGCCATTTCAGTTCTTATACTATTTGCCGCAGCGCTTAACTGCCAATGTTGGTCAACTCTTCGAGAACGGCCTTTGCCGTCTTGCAGCACTCTTGAAACGAAATTCCTTTTGCGAACGGATTCTTCCTCACATACTTCACCCACTGCGCTTGCATGACTGCGTCGCCGGCAACATCGTCGAGCACCTTTGCCCAGCGCTCAATGGCGGCTTGACTATTCCTTTTCTCGCACGTCGACACCAAAGCGTTTTTCAACATTCCCATATCGACATCACTTCTTTTGACTCCCAGCAGGACATGGATGTCATAGAAGTCTCGCGGGCGGGTGTTGGCAACGCCGCGGGATACCACGGTCTCAAGTTTCTCCGCAAGCACCGTCTCAATCGGGTAGGCCATGAGGCTGATAACGCCCTCATCAAAGAGGAACGGGTAGCTATATTCCACCGCGTCCGGCGTAATCCGGTCACCAGTGGTAACGTCCACTGTCAGTGGGATCACCATGGGCGCGTAGATCCCCTTCAGGTGCACACGAATACCCGTGTACTCATCGGTCTCCCGAATGTCCTCTGTCCTGTCGAACTCGAACTTCCAGTCATCGTCTGCTTGCACCGCTCAATGTCACGGAACGCTCTTTCTGCGGATTCGTGAGTAAGGGCGAACCCTCTGACCGTCGTATCCAGGTCCATTGTGGTCCTTGACCTGACGCCGACAAGGGAGGAGATGAGCACACCTCCCTTGATAATGACGTTATTCCTCCACTTCGATCTCGAGAGGCGTTCGAGTATCCTCTCGAGGAGGTAGCTCTGCATGAGCGCTTGCGCAGGGATACCCGCCTCCTTGGCCATGCTATTCACGCGCACCTTAAGCTGCATTGTATTCCTTGTCCTCACAGCAGCACCTCCAGGTAGTTCCGGATCTTCCTCTCGACGCCGAGCTTGCGTGCGTACTCGATGAGCTTCGCTAAATCTCTCTTTGGGCTTCTAACATAGGTCTGCATCGCCGGGGTAACTACCTGCGAATCGACCATACGCTGCCCCCTGACCAGGTCACAAAGCGTTCTCTCCAAGACGTATGCCCTGACGGCGTTGCCGTACTGGGTAGTCAGTTCTACCAACCCTAGCTCGAGCACCTCATCAGCACAGGAACGGCAGACTATCCCCAGCTCTCTGGCGGGTGTGGCATTGTAAGTTCTAGGAAAGGTCATGGTGAGCGAAAAGGGCGCACGGTCGGTCATACCATGCAGGAAGAGCGCCGTGTCATCGGAAAATACACCGCGCGAGAATCGGTGCTGGGCAACGAAGTATGGGTCCTCCCATGTCTCCGGAAGAGAGTAGAGGCCGCGTCCAGCTTGAACAAGCTCTCCTTTATCAACTGCCTCAGTGAGCTTCCTTCTGGGAATGCCAGCTTCAGTGGCCTGCGATGCAGACACGTAGCCGTTCTGCCCTTTCGCAATCTCAATTAAGGTCATAATCGCCTCTTTTTAGCTCGTACATCTATGCGGAATATTACCGCATATTAAGCATAGATGTACGCTTTTGGGTGATTGAGCCTCAAACTCCCACAAGAGAGCTTGAACAAGAGAATTGGACCCGGGAACACTCACCAGAGCGCTCCCGGGCACACACGTTTAAACCGACGCGGAAGGTTTACTCCCACTCGATGGTGGCCGGGGGCTTGGAGGTCACGTCGAGGACGACGCGGTTGACCTCGGGCACCGAGTTAGTGATGCGGGTGGAGATGCGGGCCAGGACGTCGTAGGGCAGGCGCGTCCAGTCGGCCGTCATCGCATCCTCGGAGGACACGGGGCGCAGCACGATCGGGTGGCCGTAAGTACGACCGTCACCCTGAACACCCACGGAACGAACGTCGGCGAGCAGGACGACCGGGCACTGCCAGATCTCCTGATCCAGGCCAGCCGCCGTGAGCTCCTCGCGAGCAATCAGGTCAGCGGCGCGCAGGATGTCCAGGCGCTCGCGCGTGACCTCGCCAATGATGCGAATACCGAGGCCGGGGCCCGGGAAGGGCTGACGGTTCACCAGGTAGTCGGGCAGACCCAGCTCGCGGCCGACCGCGCGCACCTCGTCCTTGAAGAGGGTGCGCAGGGGCTCGACCAGCTCGAAGGTCATGTCCTCGGGCAGGCCGCCCACGTTGTGGTGGCTCTTAATGTTGGCCGCGCCCTCGCCGCCGCCGGACTCGACGACGTCAGGGTACAGGGTGCCCTGGACAAGGAACTTCACCTCGCCGCCGGCAGCGCCAACCTCTTCGATGACCTGCTTCTGGGCGGCCTCGAAGGAGCGGATGAACTCGCGGCCGATGATCTTACGCTTCGCCTCGGGCTCGGTGACGCCAGCCAGGGCGAACAGGAAGCGCTCGGACTCGTCGCACGTGATGACGCGGATGCCCATGCCGCGCGCATAGTCGTTCTCCACCTGCTCGCGCTCGCCCGCACGCAGCAGGCCGTGATCGATGAAGAAGCAGGTCAGCTGATCGCCGACGGCCTTGTGCACAAGGGCCGCAGCCACGGAGGAGTCCACGCCGCCGGACAGAGCGCAGATGACCTGCGCGTCGCCGACCTGCTCGCGAATCTTCTCGACCTGCTCATCCACGATGGACCCGGCAGTCCACGTGGGCGTAATGCCCGCACCCTCGTACAGGAAGTTCTTCAGCGCGTCCTGACCGAACTGGGAGTGACCCACCTCGGGGTGCCACTGCAGGCCGTAGAGGCGACGCTCGCGCGACTCGAAGGCCGCGACAGGGGTCTCAGTCGTAGACGCAGTGACGGTAAAGCCCTCGGGCGCGCCCTGGACGGCGTCGCCGTGGCTCATCCACACGATCTGATCATCGGGGGTGCCACCGAACAAGCAGGACTCACCGGCCACGGTTGCCTCGGTATGCCCGTACTCGCGGGTGCCCGTACGACCCACGGTGCCGCCGAGCGCGTGGGCCATGGTCTGGAAACCGTAGCAGATCCCCAGGACCGGCACCCCGGCCTCGAAAATCGCGGGATCGACGGAGGGCGCACCCTCCTCGTACACGGAGGACGGGCCGCCGGACAGGATGATGGCGGCGGGCTCCTTGGCGAGCATGTCCGCCACGCTCATGGTGTGGGGGACGATCTCGGAGTAGACGTTGGCCTCACGCACGCGGCGCGCGATCAGCTGGGCATACTGCGCGCCGAAGTCGACGACGAGGACGGGGTGCATGTCAGTAGCGTTCACCCTCCTAATGCTACCCGCGCACACCCCGCACCGTCGCACACCATAGCGCATGTCACCGCCTATCGTCAGCGCAAATAGGAGCGGCCCCGCCCCGGGTGGGGACGAGGCCGACTCGAGTCACGCCCGAAGGCGTGGTATCAGCGGAAGAAGGAGCGCAGCATCGGGAAAGCTCCGGTGGCAACAGCAGCCTTGACGAGGTCGCCGATGATGAAGGGAACGAAGCCCTTAACCAGCCCCTGCGCAAACGTCATGTGGGTGAAAGGGATCATCCACGCCAAGCCCAAGATGTACACAGAGAAGAGGGACACAAGCGCGGTCGGTGCCATCGTAAGCACGCGACGGTCCGCACCGCGCTGGGCGGCCAGACCCGCGATTGCGACGGCGAGGAAGTAGCCGAGGATGTAACCGAAGGAAGCGAAGGCCCATCCGACGTTCGTACCGGTGAAGACCGGAGCGCCCGCGATACCGAGGAGGGCGTACACGCCGACGGAGACGAGGCCTCGGCGCGCACCCAGGGTCGTACCCACAGACAGGGCACCGAGTGTACCGAGCGAGACGGGCACAGGCGTGAAGGGCAGCGGGACCGAGATGCGGGCCAGGACGATCATGGCGAGCGTGCCAGCGGCGATCAGAGCAATCTCGCGGACGAGCGTGCCGCCAAGACGGTCGGCGAGAACGCGGTTCTCGCGCGCGGCGACGGGGGAAGCGGTCAGGGTGGTCATACGACACCTTTCAACAGGGCCAACGGCCTTTCATTCAATAATTGAACAATATGCTGTGTGACACTCCCTGTCAAGCACACCCGAGCACATCACAGGGGGGCGAGCGCCACACCGGCGCTCGCCCCCCTGAGACCCACAAACGGGAAAATCAGTGCGCGAAGTGGCGCGTCCCCGTCAGGTACATCGTGATGCCCGCGGCGTTCGCCGCGTCAATCGACTCCTGGTCACGCACGGAGCCACCGGGCTGAACGACGGCCTTCACGCCCGCGTCGATGAGCACCTGCAGACCGTCCGCGAAGGGGAAGAACGCATCCGACGCGGCGACCGCGCCAATGGAACGCTGCTCCGGTGCCTCGGCCACGACCTCGGACGCGCGAGCGCCGCCCGCGCTGTCCACATTGGAGGCCGCCGCGTCACCCGTCGAGCGCGAACCCAGCGTATTCGCGCGCTCGACCGCCAGCTTGCACGAGTCCACGCGGTTTACCTGGCCCATACCCACGCCCACAGACGCACCGTCCTTGACCAGCAGAATCGCATTGGATCGCACCGCACGCACCGTGCGCCACGCGAACTCCAGGTCCGCCAACGTCGCCTCGTCGGCGGGAGCGCCGGCCGCGAGCGTCCAGTTCTCCGGGGAGTCACCGGGCGCGTCAATATCGTCGCGCTCCTGGACCAGCAGGCCACCGCTGATCTGCTTGAACTCGTACGATCCGCGAGCCGGGGGCTCAACCTGCAGGACGCGCAGGTTCTTCTTCGCGGAGAGCACCTCGAGCGCGCCCTCCTCGTAATCGGGAGCCAGCACGACCTCGGTGAAGATCGGGACGATCTGGCGGGCCAGCTCCACGCTCACCGGGCGGTTCACCGCAATCACGCCGCCGAATGCCGACACGGGATCGCAGGCGTGCGCCAAGCGGTGCGCCTCGGCCACGTCGTCGGCCACCGCGATGCCGCAGGGGTTCGCGTGCTTGATGATCGCCACGCAGGGGCGCTCGTGATCGTAGGCGGCGCGCAGCGCGGCGTCGCCGTCCGTGTAGTTGTTGAAGCTCATGGCCTTGCCGTGCAGCTGGCGCGCGTTCGCGATGCCCGGGGCCAAAGCCTCCTCGTCGAAGGATTCATCTTCGAAGGACTCGTCGATCTCGCGGTACACGGCCGCGCCCTGGTGAGGGTTCTCACCGTAGCGCAGCGACTCCACGCGCTCGAAGGCGTCCGCGACGAACACGGGCATGCCAGAGGCCTCGCCCTCCTCGGCAACCTCCACCACGCAGTCCTCACCGGCCTCGTAGCCCAGCGACTCCAGGAACGCAGCATCCGAGGCGTCCAGATGCGCCTCGGCGACATCATCCAACGTCTCGCGCACGTCCTCAAGACCCAGCTCGTCGGCAAACCAGCCAGCAATCGCCAGGTCGTAGGTCGCCGTGTGGGCGAAAGCCTCAGCGGCCAGCACACGGCGCTGCTCGAGGGTGAAGCCCTCCCCCGCCACGGCCTCGGCGACATCCGCGTAACGCTCCGGAGAGGTCACGACCGCGACCGACGGATGATTCTTCGCGGCGGCTCGCACCATCGAAGGGCCACCGATATCGATCTGCTCGACACACTCGTCAAAGGATGCACCCGACGCAACCGTGTCCTGGAAGGGGTACAGGTTACACACGACCAGGTCGAACGCCTGGATGCCCAGCTGCGCGATCTGCTCGCGGTGCGCAGCCTTACGCTGGTCGGCCAGGATGCCGGAATGAATGAAGGGATGCAGGGTCTTCACGCGCCCCTCAAGCACCTCGGGGAAACCGGTCACGTCGTCAACCGGGGTAACAGCCACACCCGCGGCCGCGATGCGAGCAGCCGTCGAGCCAGTGGAGACGATCTCCACACCGGCCTCACCCAGCGCACGCGCAAGGTCCTCCAAGCCCGTCTTGTCATACACGGAAATCAGGGCCCGCTTAATGGGGCGCACGTCGATGGGTTCCAGGTTGTCCAGGGAGACGGACATAATTCCTCCAGGTTAAGAGCCAAACCCAGGCGCCCAGGCGGGCGACGCCTCGCGGGACATGCAGCCGCTCCCCGGTGGTGATCCACCCTCGCCAGTCGCGGCACCTCCCAGTCTAGTTCAGGCCCTCACCCTTCGTCCCCTGCGCCTCGGGGTCATCCGTGTCACCCTCGTCATCCTTGTCAGCGGGCTCAGCCCAAGCCACGCGCTTCTGACGCTTCACCCGCCGCTTCGCTGCCTTCACCGACTCAGCCCACACCTCACGGTTCCTCCACGCGGCCCGCAGCTTGTCAGGCTGAACGGCCTCAGCGGACTCAGCCCACGGCTCACCGACCTCCGTCGCGTCCGCCGACCCCGCGTCATCCCTGCGCTCAGCCCAAGCCTCGTCCCCCTCGATCAACGAGGCCGTGGCCGCCTCACGCGACGAACGCTCAGCGTGGCGGCGGCGCAGGGCCTCACCCCCGGAGCGCACGCGGCCCGCACTCTGCCCCACCAAAGCCAGCGTCGTCGGATGCGTGACAAGCGGCACGAGCATCGCCGGCAGCCCAACCTCCAAGAACAAATACAACGTCGACCGCCCCACAAGCGGCCCCATGAACGCCAAGCGCACCGACCCCATGCTCATCGTCGCGCTCCACATCCACAGCGCAACAATCGAAACAAACACAACCGAGGCCAGGAGACCCTCTGCGCTCTGATGCAACAGGTGAGAACGCCGATACACGCGCGCCGAGGCAACGCCACAAGCGATACCCAACACGACCGGCACAAAAACCACCCAGTTGCCGGGAGCCGTCTCCGGGACCGTCCCCAGCAGCGGAATCGGCGGAATCGGCCCCGCGTCCACGACCGTCGGCGAATGCAGCGAATCCGTCGCCGTCATGAAACCCGAGCCCGACCACCAGGCCGCCGCCCAGGCCATCGCCGTGGGAGCAAACAGCGCCTGCGCGCCCACAATAAACGTCGTATCCACCAGCGACGAGGCGCCCAGCAGCTCCTGGATGCCACTCGCACGACTCCAGCCCGCCACCAGCGCGACCACCGCCGCAGCAGCAGCCGCGACCACCGTCACCAGACTCACGAGGCCACCCATCTTGAAGCCACCAGAAATCCAATGCTGCATCGACGGAGCCTCAGAATCACGCGAATAACTGGACACCACGAACCAACCCGACCCAATGAGAGGAATCAGAATCGCGCCGACCGTGCCCGTCCACCACTGCGAATGAACCCCCGACGTACCCGCCAGAAACCACGCGGTCAGGAGGAACCCGGGCACCGCAAACAACGCCGACGACCTCGGAAACCCCGTCGTCGTACGCAACAAAAGCCGCACGAGGAGGACCAACAGCGCACCAAAAAGCGTCGGAATCACACGGTAGGACACTCCCCCGGCCACCGACGTACCCCCCAGGGTCGCCACCCACAGGTCACCGCCCAACGCCAGCGCATCACGCGGCAGCGTGTCACTCATCCACGTGTTCGAGCGCAGCGACAGGTAGACGATCATCGTGGTCACGGTCGTAATCGCCCACCCCGCGAAGGCCGCCTCCACGCCCGCGACGAGGCCACGCGCCCATCCCTTTGGGACCCTGACGCGAATGGTCGCTCGACCCGCCACATACGTGGTTGTCGTCCGTCGGGTGATCGGTACTTCTCTGATGCGCTCACTCACAGGCCAATGGTGACAGAATCGGCCCGGGGCCGCGACGCTGCGCGCCGACCCCGGGCCGATTCAAGCTGTGACGTTATCGCGAGAGGATCTCACGAGCGATCTGCGCCGTCTGCGAAGGAGTGCGACCCACGCGTACCCCCACGGCCTCGAGCGCCTCCGCCTTCGCCGCGGCCGTGCCGGATGAACCGGAAACAATCGCGCCCGCGTGGCCCATCGTCTTGCCCTCGGGGGCCGTGAAGCCAGCGATGTAGGCGACGACGGGCTTCGTCATGTTCTCCTGAATCCACGCGGCCGCGCGCTCCTCGGCGTCGCCGCCGATCTCGCCAATCATGATGACAAGATCCGTGTCGGGGTCCGCCTCGAAAGCAGCCAGCGCGTCAATGTGGGTGGTGCCCACGACCGGGTCGCCGCCAATACCCAGGCACGTCGTGAAGCCAAAGTCGCGCAGCTCGTACATGAGCTGGTAGGTCAGCGTGCCGGACTTCGAGACGAGGCCGAGTCGGCCCGGACCCGTGATGTCCGCCGGGGTGATGCCCAGGTTCGCCTGCGCGGGCGAGATGATGCCGGGGCAGTTCGGGCCGATCAGGCGCACGCCCGCCTCAAGAGCACGCTCAACCACGATGGTCGAGTCCTGGACGGGGATGCCCTCGGTGATGAGAACGATCGTCTCAATACCCGCCTCGATGGCCTCCAGGGCAGCACCCTTCGCGAAGGCCGGGGGGACGAAGATGACGGAGGCGTTCGCGCCGGTGGCCTCGCGGGCCTCGGCGACCGTGCCGAAGACGGGGATCTCGACCTGGCCGTCGGTGACCTTGTCCGCACCCGGGCCGTAGCCCTGCACGTCGAAAGTGACGGTCGTGCCGGCCTTGCGCGGGTTCGTGCCGCCCACGATGGCCGTGCCGGCGCTGAGCATACGCTGGGTGTGCTTGCGGCCCTCGGCACCGGTCATGCCCTGGACGATGACCCGGGTGTCAGAGTTGACGAAGATAGTCATGGGTGTTCTCCTGCGGTTCTCGGGTCGTTACTTCGACGGCTCCTGGGCTGCGAGCTCGGCTGCGCGCCGGGCCGCCCCATCCATCGTTTCTTCCATGTGGACGAGCGGGTGCGCGGCCTGCTCGAGGATCGCGCGCCCTTCCTCGACCTTGTTGCCATCGAGGCGCACGACTAACGGCTTGGATGCCGCATCCCCCAGCGTCTCGAGCGCGCCGATGATGCCGCGAGCGACCTGGTCGCAGGCAGTGATGCCGCCGAAAACATTGACAAACACGGAACGGACCTGCTCATCGCCGAGGATGATGTCCAGGCCCTTAGCCATGACCTCAGCCGAGGCACCGCCGCCGATGTCAAGGAAGTTCGCGGGCTTCATGCCACCAAACTCCTCGCCGGCCATCGCGACCACGTCGAGCGTCGACATGACGAGGCCCGCGCCGTTACCGATCACGCCAACTTGGCCTTCCAGGCGCACATAGTTGAGTCCGGCTGCCTTCGCGGCGGCCTCGCGCGGATCCTGCGTCGCCACGTCCACCAGCTCGGCGTGGACAGGGTGGCGGAAGCGCGCGTTGTCGTCGAGGGTCACCTTGCCGTCCACAGCCCACACGGAGCCGTCGGGGCTGGAGACCAACGGGTTGACCTCAACCAGGGTCGCATCCTCATCGCGGTAGACGGCCCACAGGGTCTCGAGGACCGGGGCGATGGCCTGCGCCGTGGCCTCGTCGAAACCCGCTTCCATGGCGATACGGCGAGCGACCTCGGCGTCGATGCCGACGACCGGGTCGAGAGGCACGCGAGCCAGGGCCTCAGGGCGTTCCTTCGCGAGGGTCTCGATGTCCATGCCGCCCTCACGCGAGCACATCGCCAGGTGGCGACGGTTCGAACGGTCCAGCAGGATCGAGAAGTAGTATTCGGCGGCGATGTCCGCGCCAACCGCAATCATGACCTTCTTCACGATGTGGCCCTTAATGTCGAGGCCGAGGATCGCCTCAGCCTTCTCGTAGGCCTCGTCGGCGGTGTGAGCTAGCTTGACACCACCGGCCTTGCCGCGGCCACCCGTCTTCACCTGAGCCTTGACAACCAGCAGGGAGGCACCCTCCGCCAGCAGCTCGCGCGCACCCTCACGCGCCTCCTCGGGGGTCGACGCCAGGCGGTAGTCAAGCACGGGCACCCCGTGCTCCTTGAACATCTGCCTAGCCTGGTACTCGTAAAGATCCACCTTATTCCCTCCGTTGAACGTGGTGTGGTCAGCGCAATAATTCTAGCGTGGGACCGGTGGGATTGCCCTCGTTCCTGCACATTATCAAGGTTTGTCGCAGCCTTGACCCGAGCACGCTTTTCCTTTGACGTTGCTTTGCGTTGCGAGGTGGGCTGCTGGCGTCGTTGGGGCGGATAGTTTGTGGCACCCCGACCACCTGGCACTTCTCAATGCCGCATGACGGCACACTCTGACACCATTGCGCCCAAAACGCAGACCACCTCGCCCATAACAGCCCGTTTTCAGCGTTTTTCGCCGAGGTGGTCTGCACTTTGGGCGCGACACTACCTCGAACTACGATCTCACCGTCACCAAACGGGGGGATTTTCGCGACACGAGGATCCGACGCGCCGAGCGAAGCTCGCAGCGCGGACGGCTCACGGGCAGGCCGCCGCCCACGGGCAGGCCGCCGCCCACGGGCACGCCAAGCAGCCCGCCCCCGAGGGGGAAACGCTAGGAAATCTTTTCCATCGGGGCCATGCGCACGAGGAGGCGCTTCTCGCCCATATCGAAACGGATGCGAGCCACGGTGCGCGGTCCCTCCCCTTCGACGCCGGTCACGGTGCCGACCCCCAGGGTCGCGTGCTTAATGCGGTCCCCGACCTTGAGCGAGAGCACCGGCCTGTCGTCGGCCAGCTTAGCGGCGGAGGCGACGCCCATGCGGGTCACCTTGCGCACGCCGGACGGCTGGGCGGCCGTGCCCCGGCGCCCCGACCCGAAGGCACCCGTGTCGGTATCGCCCCACGGGTCGCGCCCATCGGATCCGCGCGAGCGCCCATGGGCCCCTGAGCCGTACGATCCGGACCCGTAGGATCCGCCGTAGGAGGCACGCATGCGCTCCCCCGATGTGGCAGCGCGGCGTACATCGAGTAGCTCGGCGGGAATGTCGTCGAGGAATCGCGACGGCGGCATCTCCTGCGGAGTCCCCCAGGCGCTACGCACGGCCGCGCGCGTCAGGTAGAGGCGCTCGCGCGCACGCGTGATCGCCACGTAGGCCAGTCGGCGTTCCTCCTCCAGCTCGCTCTCGTCCCCGAGGCTGCGCTGGTGCGGGAAGGTGCCGTCCTCCATGCCGGTGACGAACACGACCGGGAATTCGAGACCCTTGGCGGTGTGCACGGTCATGAGGGTGACTTGCCCGCCGCGCTCGCCCTCCGCGAGCACCTGGTCCGAGTCGGCAACGAGGGCGACGCGCTCGAGGAAGTCCGCGAGGGTGCCGCCGGGCGCGTCGGCCGCGAAGGCACCCGCGACCGAGTGCAGTTCCGCCAGGTTTTCGACGCGCGAGGCGTCCTGCGGATCGTCGCTGCGGCGCAACTCCGCGAGGTAGCCCGTGCGGTCGAGGACCTCTTCGAGGATGTCGGCCTGGGATGCGCCGCGGGATTCAGCAGCGCGTAGCGTCTCGATGAGTCCCCAGAAAGCGGCCGCCGACTTCGCAGCGCGCGAGGTGATGCCCACGACCTCGGGCACGCTCGCGGGATCGGGCACGCTCGCGGGATCAGGGGTGCGAGCAGAATCCGTGACTCCGGTTGCCTCCGGCGTCGTCTGGGACGAGGCCGGGGCCGCAGCCGCGCTCTTATCCTCAGCGGAGCTTGCCGCCGGGTTCTCCCCCGCCCCCTGAGCGGAGGACACGGGAGCCGAAGACCCGGCCGAGGCCTCGTCCGGGGACGTGGAATGAGCGAGCGCGTCAACGTCGATCCCCTCGCCCTCACCGGCGGGGCACCCGGCGCGCAGCCACAGGTGGCGCAGGGCCGCACCAAACGAGATGCCATAGCGGGCGGCGTGCGCGGCGATGGCTTCTTCGGCCTTGGCGCCGATGCCGCGCTTGGGGACGTTGAGGATGCGGCGGGCGGCGACCGTGTCGTCGGGGTTGGAGATGACCTGCAGGTAGGCCAGCGCGTCCTTGATTTCGCGGCGCTCGTAGAAGCGGGTGCCGCCGACGACGCGATACGGGATGCCTTGGCGCACGAGGAGTTCTTCGAGCGCGCGGGACTGGGCGTTCGTCCGGTAGAAGATCGCGATGTCTCCCCAGTCGGTGCCGGCCTCGGCCAGGCGATCAATCTCGCCGACGACAAAGCGGGCCTCGTCGTGCTCGGAGTCCGCGGCGTCCAGGGTGATAAGCGCGCCGTCGCCCGAGGCCGTCCACAGGTTTTTTGCGCGGCGCCCCGTGTTGCGGGCAATGACGGCGTTCGCGGCCGACAGGATGTTCTGCGTCGAGCGGTAGTTCTGCTCGAGCAGGATGGTGCGCGCGCCCGCGAAGTCGCGCTCGAACTCTTCGATGTTGCGGATCGTGGCCCCGCGGAAGGCGTAGATCGATTGGTCCGAGTCGCCGACGACCGTCAGCTCGGCGGGTTCCACGCCGTCGGTGCCATCGCCCACGAGGGCGCGCACGAGGACGTACTGGGCGTGGTTCGTGTCCTGGTACTCGTCGACCAGGATGTGGCGGAATCGCCGGTGATAGTGCTCGGCGATCAGCGGGTTGTCGCGCAGCAGTTCAACCGTACGCATGATGAGGTCGTCGAAATCCAGCGCGTTCGAGGCGCGCATACGCTTGTCGTACTCGACGTAGGCTGCCGCGACGATGCGCGACACCGGGTCCTTGCCTGCCAGGTCCGCGTAGCGCGCCGGGCCGATCAGCTCATTCTTCGCGTCCGAGATGCGCGCCGCCACCATCTTTGGGGTGAAGCGCTTAATGTCGACGTCCTGGGCCTTGAGGACCATCTGGATGAGGCGCTGAGAGTCCTGCGCGTCGTAGATCGTGAACGACGAGGACAGGCCCGCCGCCTCGTGCTCGTAGCGCAGCAGGCGCACGCACGCCGAGTGGAATGTCGACACCCACATGCGCCGCGCGTCGTCCCCCACGAGGGAACCCGCGCGTTCGCGCATCTCAGCGGCCGCCTTGTTCGTGAACGTAATCGCGAGGATCTGCCCCGCCCGCGCCCGGCCCGTGGCCAGCAGGTAGGCGATGCGGTGCGTGAGGACGCGCGTCTTGCCGGAACCCGCACCCGCCAGGATCAGCAGCGGCGAGCCCTCGTGAGTGACGGCCTCGCGCTGGCGGTCGTTCAGGCCACGCGTGAGGGAATCGGGGTCCACACTGGGGCGCTGGGGTCGATTCCAGGAGGACTCGAACGAGGCCTGGGCAGGCTCCCACGCAGAAGACTCCCCCGACTCGCCGCCGGGCACACCACTCTCGGACCACCCGTCGTCGTAGTCGGCGCCCAGGGCGTCCTCCACATCGAAGGCGGGGACCTCCGGCGGCACGTAGTCGTCCTGGAATCCCCCATCGGAGCCGATCAGGAAACCAAGGTCAGGCAAAGAAGTCGCGTCACTCATCGCCTCCAAGCCTAGACCGCCCCACCCCCACAAGCATAAAAAGCCTCCCATTCCCTGGACTTCAATCTCAATGTCCAAGAAACGGGAGGCAGTTCAAAGGGCGGTTCGCGACGAGGCCGGGGCCTCCCCGCGCTCATACGCGGCAGAAACCCCGGCCTCGTCGATGCGATTACTTCTTGCGGTACAGCGACTTCGTCGCGTACACCGGCTCGGTCGTCACCTGGATGCCCAGGGAACGGAAGATGCCCTCGTCCACGGGCCCCAGGATGACCGACTCGTGCACATCGCAGTCGCGCAGCGAACTCAGCTTATCCAGGGCGCGTCGCGCGTTGTCGTCACCGTTGGCGCTGACCGCGAGCGCGATGAGGACCTCGTCGGTGTGCAGGCGCGGGTTGCGAGAACCCAAGTCGTGAGTCTTGAGGCGCTGGATCGGCTCGATCGACTGCGGGGCCAGGAGCTGGACCTCGTCGGGCAGGCCCGCGAGCTTCTTGAGCGCGTTAAGAAGCATCGCCGAGGAGCAGCCCAGCAGCGCCGAGGTCTTGCCCGTGACGATCTGACCGTCGGGCAGCTCCATTGCGGCGGCAGGCTGACCCGTGGCCTCGGCCAGCTCCAGGGCGGGGCGAACGACCGGGCGGTCCATGCGGCCCACGCCGACGCGGCTCATCAGCAGGGAGATGCGAGCCGACTGCACCGGCTCACTCATCTCCTTCTTCTCGGTCACAAGGGCCTTGTAGTAGCGGCGGATGATCTCCTGGCGCGACGCCTCTTTGCAGGCCTCGTCGTCGACGATGCAATTGCCAGCCATGTTCACGCCCATATCCGTGGGGCTCTTGTACGGGGAAGCGCCGAGGATCTTCTCGAACAGGCGGCTCAAAACCGGGAAAATCTCCACATCGCGGTTGTAGTTAACCGTCTTGATCCCGTAGGCCTCCAGGTGGAAGGGGTCAATCATGTTGACGTCGTCCAGGTCGGCCGTGGCGGCCTCGTAGGCGATGTTCACCGGGTGATCGAGGGGAATGTTCCAGATCGGGAAGGTCTCCCACTTCGCATACCCCGACTCAATGCCGCGCTTGTGGTCGTGATATAGCTGCGACAGACAGGTCGCCATCTTGCCGGATCCCGGGCCGGGAGCAGTCACAACCACGAGGTCACGGCTGGTCTCCACGTATTCGTTCGCGCCGTAACCCTCGTCCGAGACGATGCGCTCCACGTCCGACGGGTAGCCGGGAATCGGGAAATGACGGTAGACGCGGATGCCGAGCTTCTCAAAGCGCTCCTTGACCTCGGCAGCCGCCTTGTTGTCGTCCGTCCACTGGGTGATGACAACGGAACCGACGTACAGGCCGCGCTCGCGGAACTCGTCGATCTGGCGCAGGACCTCGTCGTCGTAGGTGGTTCCCATGTCGGCGCGAACCTTGCGGCGCGCGAAATCCTTGGCGTTGACGGCTACGATGATCTCGACTTCGTCGGCCAGTTCGCGCAGCATACGCACCTTGTTGTCGGGCGTGAAACCGGGCAGAACACGCGAGGCATGCATGTCGTCGATCAGCTTGCCGCCGAACTCCAAATACAGCTTGCCGCCGAATTCACTGCGTCGCTGGGCAATGTGCCGAGACTGCATCTCGACGTACTGATCACTGTCAAAACCGATGCGGTGCATGCGTCCTCCGAGGTCGCGGAAATAAAAGAGGCCGTCCGTGCGGGGCGGTCAGGCGCTGTCACGCTCTCGGGATTCCATTGTAGGCACGCCGGACCAGCGGGCGATGATCGGCGCGCGCAAAAGGGGGCTGACCTCACACGATGTGTCGTTGCATGGCCCAGCGTGTCAGCTCGTTACGGTTGGAGAGCTGGAGCTTGCGCAGGACCGAGCTGACGTGCGTCTCGACGGTTTTGATGGAGATGAACAGGTCGTGGGCGACTTCCTTGTACGTGTAGCCGCGAGCGATGAGGCGCATGACCTCCTGCTCGCGCGCGGACAGCAGGTCCAGCTCAGAGTCGGTCGTCGAGACCTCGCCGGTCCCGAAGGCATCCAGCACGAAACCGGCCAGGCGCGGACTGAAGGCGGCGTCGCCGGCGGCGACGCGACTGATGGCCTCGACCAGCTCGGGCGTGGAGATCGACTTAGTGACGTACCCGCGAGCGCCCGCGCGGATGACCTGGACGACGTCCTCGGCGGAGTCGGAGACGGACAGGGCCAGGAAGTGCAGGCCGTCGATGTCGCGGCAGGAGCTGGCGACCTCGGCACCGCCGCCGCCGTTGCCCCCGGGCAGGTGCACGTCAAGGAGAGCGACGTCGGGAGTCAGGGCGCGGCACGCTGCGATGGCGCCTTCGACGTCGGCGGCGTCTCCGACGATCTCAAGGTCGGCCCCGGAGTGTTCAAGCTCGAAGCGCACCCCGGCGCGAACCATGGGGTGATCGTCGATGACAAGGATGCGGATAGTCACTGTGTCCTCCCAGTGGGGGCTGTTTCTTCCAGAATATCGGAGCGCGGCACGTTCAGAGCAATTTCGGTGCCGTGGGCCAGGGCGCGGATTGTGGCACTTCCCCCGGCCCTGCGCATGCGCCCGACGATGGAGTCGCGCACGCCGTGGCGGTCTGCCGCGATGGTGGCGGGGTCGAATCCTTCGCCGTTGTCCTTCACGAAAGCCTCGACGACGCGGGCGCGCACCTCGACGTAGACGGAGACGGGCGGGGCACCATGGCGCACGGCGTTCTGGCAGGCCTCGGCCAGAGCCGCAACGAGGGCAAGCTCGCCCGGGCCGGGCCGCATGTCGCCGACGACAACGACGCTGATGGGCACACCGTAGCGGCTTTCAACGCCGACAACGGCCTCGGTGACAGCGGCCTCGAGAGAGTCGGCGGCCTGCGCGTGGCCCGTGTACAGCCAGGCGCGCAGCTCACGTTCCTCGGTCAGGGCGATGGCGCGCACGCGCGCCGGGTCCTCGGCGGAGGCGCGAATCAGGGTCAGCGTCTGAAGCACGGAGTCATGCAGGTGTGCGGCAATGTCGGCGCGCTCAGCCTCGCGCACCCGCTGCGCCTGGGCCTCGGACAAATCCTTCGTCGTACGCAGCCACATGGGAACAAGCGCAAAGAGAACACCGGCAACCAGGGCAGCACCAATGAGGCCACCACGCAGCAGGATGACGGGCGGGTTGTCACGCGAGGCAGCCATGACGACGCCGAGGCTCAGCAGCGCAATACCGCCCACGACCGCGCCGATAAAGCGCACCGAGCGCCAATTGCGCACCTCGCGGCTCTGGCTCCACACCAGAGTGATGCCCGCGACGATCGACACGATGGAACCCATGTCGCTCCACTCAAGGGCGCTCGTCGCGTTCAGGATCGCCCCAAGCACCGCGGCAACCAGCAGGGCCACGCCCGTGACAACCAAGCGGTTACGCGCGACCTGGGCGGCCCTCTCCTGACGCACACGCACGAGGCCGGGGCTGAGCGTGCCCGACGCCGAGGCCTCGGGCGAATCCTCGGGAACCGTCACCCACAGCCACAGGTAGGCGACCGCGCCGACACCGAGAAAGGTCAGGGCGATGAGGCCGCCGCGGATCACCATGACCGGGACACCCAGGTGCACGGCCAGGCCCGAGCACACGCCCGCCATCCAGGGGGCAGGCATGTCCGGACTGGAGGCTGTCGCGCGTGCAAGAGGGGGCCTGGCGGGCGGTGCCGGAATCGGCGGCGTCCACCCAGGATGCGGGTTGTTGACCGTGCTGCTCACGTGTCTATTGTGGCACGTCCGGGGACGAGGCCGGGGGTACCCCCGGCACAATCAGGGGCGGTTCAGGGGGTCCCCTACTATCGCGAGGGGACTCCCGTTTGATTGAGTAGTGGTATCCGATCCGAATGTATGCGGATCCCATCGAGAGGAAGTGCACCATGAGTTGGTCAAACGGTCCGTCGGACCAGGGCGGTGCCTACGGACAGCGTCCGCCCCGCAAGCGTTTCTTTGAGTCCATGCGAGCCTCCGGCTGGTACCGAGCCCACCCTCGCGTCATCGGCGGCGTCTGCTCGGGCATCGCTGCACGCAGCGGATGGGACCTGTCGCTCGTGCGAGTCCTCACCGTCATCGCAGCCCTGTGCCTGCCCTTCGTGACGCTCGCCTACGGCCTGGCGTGGCTCCTCCTGCCCGAGGCTCAGGACGGGCGCATCCACGCGGAGGAAACCGCCGAAGGACGCTTCGACATTGCCTTCCTGGGAGGTCTCCTCCTGTGCCTTGTCAGTGTGTCCTCCGTCCTGCCCTCCGTCGGCGTCCTCGGCGGTGTTGGCATCGGTCTCGGTGCCAGCTGGCTCGGCTTCCTCGTAGTTTCCGCCTTCGTCGTCGGTCTCATCGCCTTCGTCATCTCGAACGCGAACAAGTCCGGACAGAACCAGAGCACCGGCTCGGCACCGCAGTACGGCACCCCGAGCACTCCGGGAGGAGCGGGAACAACCGCCCCTTTTGGACAGACCACCCCGACCGCTAACGTGGAGGGGGACACCATGGGCGGACAGCAGAGCGCCCACGGCTTCCCCACCTACGGGGAACCCGCCAACAGCACACAGGCCGACACGCAGGCCGGGCCTCGCCCGGCAGACGCTCGCCCCTCCCAGCCCCACCCGGGCTGGACGCCTCCACCGAGCGCGCCCAAGCCTCGTCGATGGGCCGCGCCCCCCGTACCGACCCACCGCCCCCGCACCGTTTCCTCGCGCGTCAACATGGCGATTACCGGCCTGCTGGTCCTCGTGGCGGCTGCCGTCTTCGCCGGCATTTACATGGTCGACAAGGGTCCCGTCATCCCCTTCATCACAGCAGAAACCGGGGAGCAAACGGTCGCGCGCATCATCGTCATCGGCGGCGGTGTGTGCCTCCTCATCGTCGGACTGTCCCTGGCGGTTGCCGCCCTGCGTGACCGCAGCGCCGGCTGGCTGACCACGCTGTCGATTCTCGGCATCATCGTCGCGCTGCCGACGGCCGCCATCGGCACCGAAGCGACACAGCAGACGATCTCCACGTTCAGCTCCTCGATCAGCAACTCCACGGGCGACAAAACCGTCGATTGGACGGTCACCTCCGTACAGGGCGCGAGTCCCCTGGGCACCGTCACCCTCGACCTGACCGGGGCGCCTGTCGGCACAACCAAGCAGATCACCGTGAGCTGGCAAGCCTGGGAGCACCTGGCAATCCAGACGGCGGAGGGTCAGCCCGTCCAGATCGTGTGCCAGTCGAGTATCGGCTCCCTGGTAACGAACATGACGAACGACGGCTGGGCAACCCCGTTGAAGAACTGCCCGGGCCAGACCGTGTCCTCCCCCTCATGGGGCGATACGTCGCTCGGGGGAATCACCGTCCTCATCACGGATGACGCGGACCTTGAGAACCTGACGATCCTGCAGTCCCCCGACACCTCGGGCACGTGGGGTTCCACCCCGGCACAGGCACCCTCGTCTAACCCGACGCCCAACCCGACGCAGTCAGCGTCCCCCTCGTCCACCCCCGCCTACACCACTCCGGGCAACTGAGGAAGGAAACGACCATGACTACCCCCAACAACGACGCGACCAGCGAGTTCACCGGGATCGACGTCACCTCGCGCTACCCCGAACTGGATGTGACGAGCACGCTGCCCACGACCCCGGAACCGACCCTGGAGATGCCCTCCACTGATCCGCTCGCGATCTTCCGCGAGGAGGAGGGTGCCGATGGTACCACCGCATCTGGGAGTCGCACAGCCTTCGATCCGGCGTTCACGGGTGAGACGACGGCGTCTGCGGCTGCGATGTCCCCCGGGGCCTCCCAGCCCGAGGCCGGGGCCGGTTCGCGCTCGCAGGACCCCTCGGGGACACACGCCGGGGCGACGGGAACGGGGCCGGGCGCTTCGGGCGCACAGACGTGGAGTGCCCCCGCTTGGCCCGTCAACTATCACGACCTGCCCGAGGCACCCAGCAGGGGTGTGCGCGTCGGCGCGTTCGTCTGGGCGCTCCTCGTGTGCATGGTCGGCGCGTTCCTGATCGCCGAAGCCTACATCACGACCTTCAACCTGCCTGTTCTCGGTATCAGCGCCGTCGCGGCCCTCGGCGTCATCCTGATTCTGACCGCGATCTTCTCCGGTCGTTCAAAGAAGTCTCGTGGCGGCCAATCCACGAGCGCCGCCGACGCGATCCGTACGCAGTAGATCACGCGCCGCTCAGCGGCGTTGCGTAACGGGGTGGGCCCGGGAACCATCGGTTCCCGGGCCCACCCCTCGTTCTATGGCGTCGCGCCGCAGATCAGAGCAGATCCAACATGGCCGGAGCGACCAGCTTCAGGACGTTCTCACGGCCTTCCTTCGCGTTGGGAGCGTCCACCGCGAAAGCAGCCATCTGCTGGCAAGTCGCCAGGTCGTGCATGCGCAGGGCCGCACGAACCGCGTTGACCTTGGAGGGTGCCATCGACAGAGAAGCGACACCCAGGCCCGTGAGGACCAGGGCCAGCAGCGGGTCGCCGCCAGCCTCGCCACACACGCCGATCGGCTTGCCCGTCGCACGACCACCATTGCAGGCGGTACGGATCATCTCCAGGACGGCCGGCTGCCACGGGTTGAGCAGGGTCGCCAGGTTGCCGTCCAGGCGGTCCGCCGCCATCGTGTACTGCGTCAGGTCATTCGTGCCGATGGAGGCGAAGTCCACGATCGACAGAAGCTGCTCGGCGCGCAGGGCTGCCGCGGGCACCTCGATCATGATGCCGACCTTGGGCAGGCCGTAGCCGCGCGCCTTGTCAGCGAACCACTTAGCTTCGCTGGCAGTAGCAACCATGGGGGCCATGACCCACAGCTCCGCGCCGGTCGCCTTGTAGGCGGCCGCGAGGGCCTGCAGCTGCGTGTCAATGAGATCCTCACGCCTCTGGCACAGGCGCAGGCCGCGCACGCCCAGGGCGGGGTTCTCCTCGGCACCCAGATCCGCGAAGCTCAGCGGCTTATCAGCGCCCGCGTCCAGGGTACGCACGACGACGCGACGGTTACCGAAGGCCTGGAGAACCTTCGTGTAGGTGTCCGTCTGCTCCTCGAGGGAGGGAGCATCCGCGCGTTCCAGGAACAGGAACTCAGTACGGAACAGGCCAGAACCCTCCAGGTCCACCTTGGAGGCCTTGAGCGCGTCATCGACCGTGCCGATGTTGGCCAGGAGCTTCACGGGGTACCCATCGAACGTCGCGCCCTTACCGGTCGAGCCAGCCAGTGCCTGCGCACGACGCAGCGAACGCTCCTTGAGCAGGGTGACCTCGTCCTCGGTGGGAGCAATGATGACCTCGCCGACGCCGCCGTCGAGGGCCAACATCGTGCCCTCTTCGACGCCCATGATTCCCTCTGCTTTAACAATCGCGGGAATACCCAGCTGAGCAGCCAGAATCGCGGTGTGCGACGTGGGACCACCGACCTCGGTAATGATGCCCAGAACGGTCTCCGGGTTCAGCGTCGCAGTCTCGGCGGGAGCCAGGTCACGGGCCACCAGGATGACCGTGCCCTCGAACGCGGGAACACCCGGCTCGGGCAGACCACGCAGCTCGCAGATCGCACGGTCACGCACGTCATACAGGTCGGTCGCGCGCTCCGCCATGTAGCCACCCAGACCACGCAGCATCTGCGCGTAATCCTCGACCGCGTCATGGACGGCCTGCGTCAGACCCAGGCCCTTCTTGAGCTTCTTATCGACAGCCTTGGCCAGACCGCGGTCACCCGCGAGCTGAGCCGTGGCCTTCAGGATTGCCTTCGTCTCTTCCGGCGCCTTTGCCGCGCGCTCACTCAGGCGCGAGGAAACAGCTGCGAGCGCCTCACGGACACGCGCGCCGTCAGCTGCAGCATCAACGCTGCCCGGCTCCGACGTGTCAACGCCGGGCGCAGGCTGGACGATCGCGGCGGGCGCAGCAGCGGTACCGGCGGAAACACCGATACCGTGCAGAACGTCGTGCGTCGCCATCAGCTCACTCCTGATCGAGATCGCGCGAGAGCAGCGCGACGAGCGAGTCGAGCACCTCGCCCGCGCCGTCGTCCTCGGTGGACAGGGTGACAACGTCGCCGTGCTTGGCACCCAGCGTCATGATCTCGAGGAGCGACGCAGCGTCCGCCTCCTCGCCGTCAAACGCAATGGTGACCTCGACGCCGGAGTCATCCACGGCCTCGGCGAGGACGGAAGCGGGGCGTGCATGAAGGCCAACAGAGGAACCAATTGCAACGGTGCGGGAAATCATAGTC
Organism: Actinomyces sp. ICM47; assembly: GCF_905369875.1. Taxonomy (NCBI): domain Bacteria; kingdom Bacillati; phylum Actinomycetota; class Actinomycetes; order Actinomycetales; family Actinomycetaceae; genus Actinomyces; species Actinomyces sp. ICM47. Next base: position 23,639 of record NZ_CAJPJE010000002.1, on the reverse strand, counting down.
ATTCCTTTCGAATGCGGGCATGTCCATCGTGAGACACGGGGACCCGTACGGCCCATACTATGACGTAGTGCACTGATTTGAAAACTCGATTTCACCACGCGGCCAGATGGGATGAATCACCCTCATAAATGCCAACAAACCATCCATTACACTCCCCCGTACCCCGCACTACCGAGCGCCGACCACGGAACACGCCACGCCCTCGTCCGTGAGACACCAGGCCCACGGCGCGCTCACCGACTAGACTAGAGAGGTATCAACGAAAGGAAAGCGAGCATGAGTTCCCGCGAACCTACGCTGGCCGACGTCGCCCAGCTCGCCGGCGTCAGCCCGACGACCGTCTCGCGAGTCCTCAACAACCGGGGTTACCTATCAGAAAAGACCAAGCGCAGCGTCGCCGACGCCATCGCCACCCTGGGCTACCGCCCCAACTCACTGGCGCGCGCCCTCCACGGCAAAAGCACCCAGACCGTGGGCCTCATCGTGCCCGCCGTCTCCCTCCCGTTCTTCGGCGAACTCGCCGTCGAGGTCGAAAACGCGCTGGCCGAAGCCGGATACCGCATCCTCATCTGTAATTCGATGGGCCGAGCCGAGCGCGAACGCGAATACCTATCCCTGCTCGTGGGTAACCGCGTCGACGGCATTATCTCCGGCGCACACAACGAGGGACTCAACGAATACGACACGATCCGTATGCCCCTGGTCACCATCGACCGCGAACTCAGCCCATCGATCCCCAACGTGCGCTGCGCGAACCGCGACGCAGGTGCCATGGCCACGCGCGCCCTCATCGAGGCAGGCCGACGCCATCCGCTCCTCTTGACCTCCCGCTCAGGGCCGCGCAACCTGCGCGAGGCCGGCTACCGCGCCGAGGTCGAACGCGCCGGACTCGAACCCCGAATCGTCACGGTCCCCTTCGACACACCGATCCCGCAGCGCTTCGCGCTCGTGCAGGGCAGCCTCGACGAGGCGCGCGCCCAGGCTCCCATTGACGGAGTCTTCGCCACCGACGACCTGGCCGCCGCCGAAGTCCTCGAGTGGGCGCGCTCCCGCAACCTGTCCGTACCCGGCGACCTGTCCATCATCGGCTTCGACGGCACTGAAACGATGCGCCGTGCCCTGCCTCACCTAGCAACTATCCGTCAACCCATCGCGCAGATTGCCCGCGCGGCTGTCGACATCCTCCTCGGGCAAATGAGGGGTACGCTCCCCCGTCCCATCGACGAGGCCGGGGATAATCCCGCTCCGACGCTCGAGTTTGCGGGCACGCTGATTCAGGGGCGTTCCCTCAGCCTATAGCTCGCATTCCGGTCTTCGTGCCACGGCAACAGGCCCACACCGCCTGTCACCATCTGCCGCGTGTCCATCGCACCCCAGCTGGGGCGCTCCCTCTCTCCATGAGCCGTTTCGGCCTCGCGGCGACGGGTCTTCTCCCGTATCTTCATCGCCTTCCGCGTATGAGGCCATCGACTGGCACGTCCACGTTCCTCACGTGGACTCCCTATTGCGCACGTGGGCCTGCTATTCCGCACGTGGGCACCCCCGCCCACGTTCAGATCAGCCGGTTAACGTGCGGAAGAGGCGGTTACCAGCGACAACAAACAACGGGTGGGCGGCACCAGCTCGATGCTGGTGCCGCCCACCCGAGGATTCACTCCGAAGCGGCTCAGGCCTCCTTGGGAGCCACCGTCACGACCGTATCAGAGATGCTGACCGGGCCGGTAGCGGCGGGCGTGATCTCGCCGAACTTCTTCTTGTTCGTCACGACCATCGGGGTGATGGTGTCGTAGCCGGCTTCACGGATGACGTCCCAATCGACCTCAGCCAGGACATCGCCACGCTTGACGATGTCGCCCTTCGAGACGCGGGGCGTGAAACCCTTGCCGTCCAGCTTGACCGTGTCCATACCGATGTGGATAAGGATCTGGACGCCGGAGGCGGACTTGAGGCCGTAGGCGTGGCCGGTCGGGAAGGCGACCGTCACCTTGCCGTCGCAGGGGGCGACGACGACCGCGTGAGCGGCGGGGGAGATGGCGACGCCGGGGCCGAGCGCGCCGGCGGAGAAGACCTCATCATTCACGTCGGAGAGCGCAACCAGCTCACCTGTCATGGGGGAGGTCAGCGTCAGGTCAGCCTTGGCCTCGTCGCTGAAAGACGGGGCGGGGGCAGCCTCAGCAGCCGGCGCGGCAGCCGGGGCAGCCGCGGGGACAGCAACCGCAGCGGCGGTCACGGGAGCGGCAGCCTTAGCGGCGGGCGCACGGCCCTCCATGTCAGCCTTGCCGCGCGTCATGGCGTAGGCGAAGGTGAAGCCGAAGGACAGGACGAACACGAGGATCTCGAGGGCGAGGTACGCGGGGATCGACTTGGGCATGATTGACACGAAGCCGACGAAGCCGGCGGCACCCAGGGCCTGGCCGCGCACGTTCAGCAGCGCGACGCCAGCGGAGCCGATGGCGGCTGCGGCCATGGCACAGAAGAAGGGCCAGCGCAGGCGCAGGTTGACACCGAAGATCGCGGGCTCGGTGATGCCGAAGACGGCGGATGCACCACCGGCACCGGCCAGGCCCTTGAGCTTGGCGTCGCGGGTCTTGAAGAAGATGGCCAGAGCGGCCGCACCCTGCGCGACGTTCGCCATGGAGGCGACGGGGAAAATGAAGTCGCCGACACCGCCGTTAACAGGCAGCAGCGGGATTTCGATGGCGGGGAAGGACTGGTGCAGGCCGGTGACTACGATGGGGCTGTAGATGAAACCGAAGAGCAGACCGCCGAACACGCCGAGCGTCGTGTACGTCCAGTTGATACCCCAGGTCAGGTACTCGGCGGCCACGCGGGTAACGGGGCCGATGATCGTGAAGGCCAGGAAGCCGGTGACCAGCATCGTGATGAGCGGGGTGAGCAGGAAGTCTGCGGTACCCTTAAGGACCTTGTGCAGGTTCTTCTCGATGAGGCACATGACGTAAGTGACGGCCAAGGTGGGGATAACCTGCGCCTGGTAGCCGATCTTGGCGACGTCCATGCCGAAGATGTGCCAGTAGCTAACCGTTTGCTCACCGGCCAGCGCCGCGCCCGTATTCCAGGCGTTGAGCAGGTCGGAGGACACCATGGCCGCACCGATTGCGGCACCCAGGTAGACGTTGCCACCGAAGCGCTTGGCGGCGGAGAAGCCGACGAGCACAGGCAGGGAGGCGAAGGCGGCGGAGGAAACCATGTTGATCAGGGCCGCGTAGTCAGCGATCGCCGGGTACATGGTGGTGAGGGACTGCTCGCCGAACAGGCCCTCAGCGGTCATGACGTTGTTGATGGCCATCATCAGACCGCCGGCGACCAGCGCCGGGAGGATCGGAACGAAGATGTCGGCGATCATCTTAATGAAACGCGAGAAGAGGTTGCCGCCCTTTTCGGCTTCCTCCTTGGCCTCATCCTTGGAGACCTCGCGCACGCCATGGTCGGAGACCATGCGGGCGTAAACCTGGTCGACGTCGCCGGGGCCGACGATGATCTGGAACATACCGCCGGCAGCGAATGTGCCCTTCAGATCTTCGTTATCGTCGAGGGCCTGCTGGTTGATCTTGGACTGATCCGCGATCACCAGACGGAGACGTGTCGCGCAGTGAGCTGCTGCGCTGATGTTGGAGGCACCGCCGACTGCTTCGACGACCTCCCCTGCCACCTTGGCATGATCCATTGCTGACCACATTCCTTTCTGAAAAACCCACGCAGTACGTCATTGTCCGCATCGCACTGGGCAGTGTGTAGCAATCGATTGACATAGTAGAGTGCGGAACTTTACTTAGCAAGGTGATGAGAAAAAATCTCACGCCCGAGCACTGAGACTCCCCTCACATAGAACGAGGCCGTAGCCACCAACGCAGCCACGGCCTCGTCTTGGGGTTACTCAGTCGGCGCGCACGGCGCTCACATTCGTCACGGAGGCGGCGCCCGAGAGCGTCACTCCGGTGCCCTCGCCGCGCAGGAAGCTGCGGGTGGTGAAGACACGCGAGCCGTCACCCAGGTAGATCTCGGTGATAGAACGGTCATGGAGGATCTCCACGCGGCTGGCCTCCCCCGCATCCAGGGTGACGATGCGACGGCCACCGTGGGGGTAGCGCGTGCCCGTCAGGTCGACGGTCAGGCGCCCTTCCTCGAGAGTGATCGACAGGCCAGAATCGGAGCCGATGCGAACGGACAGCGCCCCCTCGTAAGAAGCGTCGAAGGCCAGGCGCCACGAACGCGACCCCTCCAGCTCGACAACGCGAGTCCCGGCCTCGTCCGTTGGTGTGCCCTCGAGGGTGGCGGGCGCAATGGGCAGGCCCGGCAGGTACGGGCGTGCAATGACGCGTCCACCGCGCAGGGTCAGAGCGCGCGGGGCAGTGAAGCAGTGCACCCAGCCGCCGGTCTCGATGGAGGGCTGGTCGTCCTCGCCGGCGTTGCCCGCCCAGCCGAAGAGGAGGGTCGGCGCGCCCGGGTCCGAAGAAGCGGAGCGGGCCATGACCTGGGGCGCGTAGAACTCGGTGCCACGGTCGAGTTCCTCGAAGGAGCCGTCAGCCCCGCGCAGCTCGGTGCCCACGAGTTCGCCGACGATGGCGATGCACGGGAAGACATTCTCGAAGCCCTCGCGCTCCGGCGAGATGCCCTGCGGGCAGATGATGAGGACGTCGCGTGCCTCGTCAGTCTCCTCGTCGACGAGGCGCACCAGGTTGGGACACTCCCACATGTAACCGAACGCATCGAACGCGCTGTCGGCGTCCGGGAAGGTCATCTCCCCCTCGCACTCCCACGCGCGCAGGTCTGAGGAGCGGTAGAGCAGGGCCGCGCCCGTGAGGTTCTCGCGTTGAACGCCGAGCAGCATCCGATAGGATCCGTCCACATCGCGCCACACCTGCGGGTCGCGGAAGTGAGCGGTGTAGCCCTCGGGCTGGCGGGCGATGACCGGGGGCACTTGCTTCTTAAAGTGCTCCATGTCGGTCGAGGTGACGACGCACTGGGTGGCCTCGCGCTCCCCCGTCTCGGGATCCTTGTAGTTGCCGGTGTACCACAGCTCGACGTGGTCCCCAGCGTCGATGGCGGTGCCCGAGTAGGCACCGCTCGCGTCCTGGTGGGTGTCGGGCAGGATCGCGGGGGCGTGGTAGTCCCAGCGGGTCAGGTCACGCGACGTAGCGTGGCCCCAGTAGACGAGCTTACGCGGGTGCTCGGGCGTGTACTGGAAGAATGCGTGATAGGTTCCGCCGACCTCAATGAGGCCATTCGGGTCGTTCAGTCGTCCCACCGGGGGTGCGACGTGGAAGAGCGGGTAGTCGGGATCGTGAGGGGCGCGCGACGAGGCCTCGGCAGCGAGGGCGGACGCGAGAAAATCTTCGGCCATGACCACAAGGTAACACCCTCGCATAGACGAGCGCGCGGGCGGGACGCATCTGTCCCGCCCGCGCGCTGTCAAACGTACGCCACAATTGTTACAAGGGGCGATATTTCAAGGAAAAACCAGATCAGGCACCCGTCACGTCGTCGGGGTGAGCGTCCGCGTAGCGGGCAAGCTCCTCCTCGACGATTGCTTCGTCGAGCTTGACGAAGACGGGCGTGGGCTTGGCAATCGGAGTGCCCACGGTGATCGCGTGGCGCTCCCAGGTCGGCACGTTCGTGTAGTCGCCCGTGATGATCGGGTAGCCGCTTCGGCCTTCGAAGTCGACGGGCAGGACCTGCGGGTCGAGCTCGACGACCTCCTCGATACGAGGCATGGGCGCGATCTCGCCGCTGCCGCCCATGACGCGGTCGATGTCATTGGCCGCGTGAGGCAGGAACGGGGAGAGCATGAGGTTGAGGTCCGCGACGGCCTGAGCGAGAGTCCACAGCACGGTCGCGAGGCGCTCGCGCTCCTCGGGGGCCTTGAGCTTGAAGGGGGCCGTGTCGGTCACGTACTTGTTGGCCTCGCCGACTAGGCGCATGGCCTCGGACAGCGCCGCCTTCTGGCGGTGGTGGCGAATCAGGTTGCCCACGGTCTCAAAACCGGCCTCGATGGCGTCCAGGAGGGCGCAGTCGATGTCCTGCAGCTCACCGGGGGCCGGGATCTCGCCGAACTTCTTGGCAATCATCGAGGCCGTGCGGTTGACCAGGTTGCCCCAGCCGGCGACGAGTTCGCCGTTGGTGCGGCGCACGAACTCGGCCCACGTGAAGTCGGAGTCCGAGGTCTCGGGGCCAGCCGCGCTGATGAAGTAACGCAGGGCGTCGGCCTGGTAGCGCGAGAGGAAGTCACGCACGTAGATAACGATGCCGTGCGAGGAGGAGAACTTCTTGCCCTCCATGGTGAGGAACTCAGACGAGACGACCTCGGTGGGCAGGTTCAGGACACCCAGGTCACCGGGAGCGCCCCCCTTCGCGCCCTGGCCGTTGTAGCCGAGCAGCTCGGCGGGCCAAATCTGGGAGTGGAAGACGATATTGTCCTTGCCCATAAAGTAGTAGGACAGGGCCTCGGGGTCGTTCCACCACTTGCGCCACGCCTCGGGGTCGCCGGTGCGGCGCGCCCACTCGATGGAGGCGCTCAGGTAGCCGATGACGGCGTCGAACCACACATACAGACGCTTGGTGGGCTGGTCCTCCCAGCCGGGAACCGGGATGCCCCAGTCGATGTCGCGCGTCATGGCGCGCGGGCGGATGTCTTCCAGGAAGTTCTGGGAAAACTTGATGACGTTGGGACGCCACGTGCCCGACTGTTCGCGTTCATCCAGCCAAGCGGACAGGGCATCGGCCAGGGCGGGCAGGTCGAGGAAGTAGTGGACGGACTCCACGAAGTTAGGGGTCTCACCGTTGATGCGCGAGTGCGGGTTGATGAGCTCGGTCGGGTCCATTTGGTTGCCGCAGTTGTCGCACTGGTCGCCGCGCGCCCCCTCGGCACCACAGATCGGGCAGGTGCCCTCGATGTAGCGGTCGGGCAGGGTGCGGCCAGTGGACGGGGAGATGGCGGCTCGCGTGACCTGCTCGATCATGTAGCCGTTGTCACGCACGGTGGCGAACATGTCCTGGACGACGCGGTAGTGGTTGCCAGCGGTCGTGCGGGTGAACAGGTCATAGGACAGGCCGAGGGCCACGAGGTCCTCGACGATGAGGCGGTTGTTCTGATCCGCGAGTTCGCGAGCGCTCATGCCCGCGCCGTCGGCGGCCACCAGGATCGGCGTGCCGTGCTCGTCGGTACCGGACACCATGAGCAAGTCGTGCCCGGCCATTCGCATGTACCGGGAGAAAACGTCGGAGGGGACACCGAATCCCGCTACGTGGCCAATATGACGGGGGCCGTTGGCGTAGGGCCATGCGACGGCGGACAGAATACGACTCATAGTCACTAACAATACTGCTTGGCACGCTCGAAGGGGGAATTGGTGGCTTGTTGCGGGATAGTCGCACCCTCCGAGGAAAGTCGCCGTGGTGCTATCCTGGCGAAAACGCCACATTCATGGAGGAAACATGACCCGCGCGCTCATTATCGTCGATGTTCAGCCTACGTTCTGCGAGGGCGGGGCCCTCCCGGTGACGGGAGGCAACGCGGTCGCAGAGGCCGTGGCCGCCTACGTGGAGGCCCACCGCGGGGACTACCAGCTGATCGTGACGACGCAGGATTGGCACATCGATCCGGGCGCGCACTTCTCCGAGACGCCGGATTTCGTGGACACGTGGCCCCCGCACGGCGTAGCGGGCACGGACGAGGCCGAGCTGCATCCGGCGCTCGCGAACGTGAACGCGGACGTGACGGTCAAGAAGGGCCAGTACGAGGCCGCCTACTCAGGCTTCGAGGGCACGACCGAGGACGGGAAGACGCTGGAGGAGGCGCTGCGCGCCGCCGGCGTCACCGAGGTGGATGTCGTGGGCCTGGCCGAGTCGCACTGCGTGGCCTGCACGGCCGTGGACGCTGTGCGCGCCGGGTTCCCGACGCGCGTCCTGCGTGAGCTGACCGCCCCCGTCACCGAGGAGCTGGGCGCGCAGGCCCGCGAGTGGATGATGACGGAGGGTGTCTTGCTCGTCTGAGGCTCGGGTGCTGCCACATCGCAGCCGGTAGGCGCACGCTTGTGGATAGCTTGCGCACGTGCGGATAGGAAACAGGGCATCCGGATAGGTTATTAACCTATCCACGAGGTGATAACCTATCCAGCTAGTCGTTTCCTATCCGCGTGGGCCACGCTGATCGCAGATCCGCGCCCCGGCCTCGTCACTTCGCGGCGAGGGCAGCCTTGTAGAGGTCGTTCTTGCGCGCGCCCGTTGCGGCGGCGACCTCGGCGGCGGCGTCTTTCAGGCGCATGCCCTCAGCCGCAAGCGCGAGGACCGCGCCGACGTGGTCTTCGGCGCGCGCGCTGCGTTCGTACCCGGCAACGACGATGGTGACCTCGCCGAGGATATCGTCCGCCCCCTCCGCGAGTTCCCCGAGCGTGCCGCGGCGCACTTCCTCGTAGTCTTTCGTGAGCTCGCGGCACAGGGCTGCACGGCGGTCGCCGCCCAGCACCTCGGCCATGCGAGTGAGTGTGGCGGCTGCACGCCGGGGCGATTCGAAGAAGATCAGCGTGTGCGGGTCGGTGGCTAGGTCCTGCAGGTAGCGCGTGGCTTCCCCGTCCTTGCGTGGCAGGAAGCCTTCGAAGGCGAAGCGGTCAGAGGGCAGGCCGGACAGCGCGAGGGCGACGAGCGGCGCGGAAGGGCCGGGCAGGACGGACAGGGGCACGCCCGCGTCGATGGCGGCGCACGCCAGGCGGAAGCCCGGGTCGGAGACGGTGGGCATGCCCGCGTCGGACACGAAGACGACGCGCGCCCCTCCCCTGGCCGCCTCGACGATGCCCGCGGCCTTCTCGGCCTCGTTGTGGTCGTGCAGGGCGATCAGGCGACCACCCAGCTTGATGCCCAGGCGTGAGGCCAGTGCGAGCGCACGGCGCGTGTCCTCAGCAGCGACGACATCTGCTTCCTCGAGCGCTGCGATGACGCGGGGCGAGGCGTCGCGCACGTCACCGATGGGGGTGGCGGCCAGTAGGATGGAACCGGGATCCTGCCGGTAGGGCTGGGGTCCGCGCCCGCCGTGGGTCGTCGGGGACGAGGCTTGGGCGGGTTCGGCGGGATGAGTCTGGTCGGTCGCGGCTTCCATGCCGGTATCGTCTCACTGCTTTCCGGTGCGCGCACGACGCGGGTTCACTCGGGAGCACAGGACTGTACTAGAAGTTGTACAAGGGGAGAGCCAAGCGCTCCCAAGGGCTGACGTAGCGTGAGAAGACAGAATTGGACCTGTCGAGGTCTTTCAGATGGACGGTGTAGGAATCTCTATCATCGAAAGACCTCAACCCCTACACGGCCACGACACGCCGAGCCCCACCCCTGCACCCTCACATGCGAAGAGTTCCTTTCCCCACCTCGACAGTGCTCTCCTCAGACTCCACGACGGCCAGCCCCGCGTCGGTGAGGATCGTCGCGGCCCACCGTCTGCCAGCGGGACAGGCACGCACGACGACGCGCCCGGCCACGGCCTCGTCAAGTGCGGCGGTTGCCCGCGCCACGATGAGGTCACGCAGCCGGACCTCGTTCTCCTTATCCTCCCCTCGGTCCCCGTTGCCGCGGTCATCAAGCAGAAGGACCTCGACCCCTCGTCCTCGCGCGCGACGCGCCGCTTCCACGACGGCGGTTCCGGTGAAGAAGGGAGCGCGGATCTCGTCGCGCAGCTCCGCCTCGAGCAGGCGCGCCTCCATGGCGATCTCAGGTGTCACTTCTTCATCCCGGAGCGCCTCGAGGGTCCCGCGCGCGCGAACGGACACGTCGGCGAGCTTGACCGCCATAGCCGAATTAATGCTCACCTGCAGTTCCCTCTCCAGGCGAGCCTGCTCCTCGGCTTTGAGGGCTCGTTCGATCGCGGAGGTCACGGTGCCCGACCACGACACGAGAGCAAACCAGAATATGAACGTGATGATGTGGCCGATCGTGAAGGTGAAGACGAGGCCGGGCGGCCTACCTGAGAGTGCAACCCATGCGGCGACTGCGACCACAAAGCAGACGCAACCAACGACGGCCTCGGCCGTGCGCTGACGCAGGAGGAGCAGCGCAGCGAGGAACATCGATGCGCCCGCGCTCCACCCGGACCAGCCCGGCCATGCGGACGCTCCCCGAATCGGGGTGAGCACCAGCAGGTTAGACACACCGATTACAGCGGCACTCCCCCACGTCACGAGTTTCGGGGGCACGCGGTCGGGCCACGGTGCCACCAACAGGGTTCCTGCGACCGCCATGATCGCGAGGGAGAGGATGACGGGGCCCCTATGTGAGTAGGCCCCGTGGCTGAATTCGATCGCCACCATATAGCTATGAAACACAACGCCGACCAGAACAAGCAGCCGCGCGCCGCGCGACTCTGCGGCCGCGCGAACCTGCGAATCCCACGCAGTGCGCGACGGGTCTTTGTCGCGCGTACCCGCGCGGGGCCGCCAGGCGAAGGCGGAGCGAATCGCCTGCCGCGGCCTGAAGCGTCGACTCTGGGGGTCGTGCCATTCCAGGGTCACGCACGTCCCTCCGCCGGGTTGCGAGACCAGGGTTGCGTGTCCCCTGACCGACTCCATCCGATTGACGATGGAGCGGCGGACGCCGTGACGCCCCTCGGTGGGGTGTTCAAGGTCGAAGCCCTGTCCCGTGTCGGTGATCGTCACGCGTATGGAGTCCACCTCGGCTGAGACGACGACGCGGCAGCGCGCGGGCTGGGTCGGGTCCGAGGTGTCAGATCCTGCGTGGAGACGAACGTTGTTGAGCGCCTCGTGGGTCGCGGAGACGAGCGCGGTGCCCACCTGGGCGGGGATCTGCCAGCCTTGAGCAGGAAGGTGGCATGTGACCTTCCAGCGCGACTGCTGAGGGCGTACGAGGGCTTCGAAGGCCCCTCGCATCTGTGTAGCGTCCATGAACCCGTTGGAGGGTGGGGCGGGGACGAGGGCGCACAGCGCGGAGTGGGCTGCCGCGCGTACCTCAATATTGTCGATGCCCCGTTTACACGCGAGAATCAGGGCCGAGAGCACATAGTCGTGGATGAGACCGTTGCTACGCGACCGTGCGCGCCCCTGGGCGCGTTCTCCCGCGAGCGCACGCTCGGCGTCGCGTGCGTTGCTGCGGGTCTGGTCGAGGCCGCGCACGATCATGAGGGTCCATTCGAGCATTCCCGCGTTGGCCATGGCGACGAGCAGGAAGTAGAGGGGGCCGACCGATGTTTCGAGTAGTTTGTTGTCGGGGTTGGCACTCATCATGGCGATGATCTGCAGTGGAGCGATGGCGCTGAGGTAGGCAGCGGTGGAGCGTCCGCGCAGGACTGCGATGCTGCTGATCGCGGCGAGTGGGTAGAGCGCCAGGATCGGGTTCGTGTCGGAGGCGATGGCGTGGACATAAACCGGGGGCACCGGGGAGCCGAGGTGCATGGCTGGCAGGATCGCGCACGCGACGATGAGTGCCAGGTAGCACGCGAGGTAGAGGCGCGTGAGGATGAACCAGCCGGTATCGGTCCACATGTGCGTGTGTCTGCGTGCGGTTACCGCCTTGATGATCGCAGCGAGCGCGCAGGCTCCGGCGCAGAGCGGAAGAATTAGGTTCGGTGAGTAGAACACCCATTGCGCCAGGTCGGACGGCGAGGCCGAGGCGGGGATCAGCTGGGGTCCGCTGATGATCGTGGTGCAGACGGCGGCGCAGACGGCGGCGAGGACGATGAGGCGCTGCATGTGCAGCGCGTAGGGGCCGAGGTCGCGCGGGTGCATTAGTCGTAGTAGCTGACGAGGCCGTCTTCAGCAGCGCGTCGGAAGAGGTCGACGCGCGATTCTGCGGGGCGTCCCGATTCCCTGTATTTGTCGCGGATTCGGGCGATGTAGGTGTTGACGGTGTTTTTGGAGACGCTGAGGGCACGCGCCACGGAGGCGGAACTCTCACCGGAGGCGTAGTGTGCGAGGATCTGCGCCTCGAGGTCTGAGAGGTGTTCGGCGACGAAGTCTTCGTCGGCGTCGAGTGCGGCGGCCCAATCCGGGGTCGGAAAGGTGACGCCTTCGGCGGCGGCGAGGACGGCCTCGACGAGGTCGTCGGGTGGCGCGCTCTTGCGGATGATGGACAGGGCCCCGCCGGCGATCGCGCGTCGCACCAGGTAGGGGTCGTCGCCGGAGGTGTAGACGACGACGGGGATCCCGTATCCGTTGATGTACGCGATGTTCTTGTCGGGGGCGGAGCCGTCGGCGAGGCGCAGGTCGAGGACGGCGATCTGCCCGCGCTTCCACCGCGCTTCGCGGACGGTTGGTGCCCAGCTAATGGATGCGTCGGCACCACGATCTTCGAATGCGGCCTTCACACCGAGGCCGACGACGCGGTGGTCGTCAATAACGACGATCTGCGTGCTGGTTTTTATCATCGTGCCTCCCCCGCGCTTCCGGGTCTCGTTGACCGCGTTAAAACGTAATTTTTTCTCAGTCTAATTGCTCAGGAACGCTTTTTTCAACATCCCTGGTCAGCAGGCATTTTGAGTCACGATCTCTGCGCAGATTTGCTTGTGATCTGCTCAGTGAGGGAAGGGAAGCATCGACACCCACCGAGCGCCTAGACGCCGCGTTTGTCGGGGTTTTTGAAGGGACAATGGATGCCTGTCGCCCAACCTCCCTGCTCGGAAACGAGGCCTGGGTGACCTTCGCGCGCATCGCGACGCCGGGCGTTTATGCCGAGAAGCCCCGAGGCCTGGTTTCCCTCAGTGGGAGGCCACCGCGGCGCGCGGGCGAGCGGTACCTCGCGCGCGCACCCAGCCGGGCAGGCGCGAGGCCAGGACGGCGCCCGCACACAGGAGCGCGATGGTGCCGCCGGCGCTGAGGCGAGCGGGCACGGCGATTCCCAGACCGGCTAGGCCGAGGGCCGCCCCGAGGAGGGGGCACCCGATGAGGAAGGAGCGGGCGCTGCGAGCGCTGGGCGCGAGCGCCGCAGCGGGGGCGGCGATGAGCGCAATCGACAAAATAGTGCCGACGGCGGGGATCGCGACGGTGACGGCAGCGAGGATGAGCCCGAGAATAATGCGTTCGTTGCGGGCAGCCCCGCGCGCCGCGCCGGGTTCGACGGGGTCGAAGCAGTGGGCCAGGAGCTGGCGGTGTCCGACGGCGATGAGAACCGAGGCGAGGAGCAGGACGGCCCCGGCCCACGCGACGTCCGCGGGCGAGACGGTCATGACGGATCCGGTTAGGAAGGAACTGACGGCGAGGGGCAGGGGCTTGAACCAGGTCGCCAGGAAGTATCCTGCGGCGAATCCCGCCGTCAGGACGATGCCGGCGGCCCCCTGGCTGGAGATTCCGGGGATCGACGCGAGGTAGCGCATGAGTGCAACCAGCGGGATCGTCCCGAGGAAGGCACCGACGTAGAGCGCGGCGGACATGCCCGAATGGCCGAGGCCGAGGCTGGCAGCGACGACGACGCCGAGGACCGCGCCGGGGAAGGTGCCGTGGGTGACGGATTCCGCGAAGAAAATGCGCCGATCAAGGTATGCGAACGCGCCGACGAGGCCACCGAGCGCTCCGATGAGCGTGACGTGCAGGGCGGGGACGATGAGGAGGCTCAGGATCACGATGCCTCCCCCAGCGCCAGCAGATCCGAGGACCGCGTTTCACGCGCCGTTTCACGCACGCTTGCCGCGTTATCGCCGACTCGATCTCCCGTTTCACGTACTGTTTCACGCGCGGTGAGGGTTCCCTGAGAGCCCGCCGAGGCCTCGTCCCGACCCATGCGAACCTCACGCAGCTGCCGGAGCGCGCATGCGAACGCGAAACAGGCGAGAACGCCCAGGGCTACGCAGGCCTGCGGGGACAGGGGCCGGGGCACACGCACCAGCGCGACGCTGAAGCCCGCCCAGCCGCCAAGCAGGGCGCAGGCACCGGACAACACCGCCATCGAGCGCGTCCCGGCAGCCAGCAAGCGCCCGAAAGCACCTGGCACAATGAGGTAGCCCACGACGAGGAGGACGCCCACGGCCGTCGAGGCCGCGACGACAATGGCACCGAGCGCGGCGTTGAAGGCGATGTCGATCCAGGTGACGGGGATGCCGGACACACGCGCGGCCTCGCGGTCGAAGGCGACGGCGATCTGGGCGCGCCACGTAAGCGCCAGGACCACGGCGGCCACCATGAGCACCGCGGCGCTGGTCCACATCCGAGAGGGCGTAATGTCGAGGAGGCGCCCGAACATGAGGGATTCGAGCTGACCGGACATGTCACCGATGCGCAGGGAGATGACGATACCCAGGGAGAAGAAGGCGGTCAGCAGGACGGCGGTGGTGGCCTCGGAGGAGCGTGGCTTGCGCGAGGCCGCCGTCAGGGAGGCGGCAATGAGCGCCGCACATACGGCACCGCCGGGAATGATGGCGTCGCGCCCGCCCACGGCCATGCCCACCACGATGCCGGGGAAGACGCCGTGCACCATTGTTTCGGCGCTGAACTCGGCCCGGCGCAGGTTCACGAGCGTCGAGGCCGGCCCCGCCGCCAGGGCCAGCAGCCCTAGGACGATGATGGGACGCAGCAGATAGGGAGCGATCATGACAGCGCCGCTATCGCTTCGTCGGCCCCCGACCCGTAGGCGCGCGCGAGCACGGAGGGGTCCAAGGCCTCGTTGACTGGGCCGAGGGCCACCAGCCGCGAGGCGAGCACGCACGCCCGTGAGCACACGTCGCGTGCGAGCGACAGGTCGTGCGTGGAGACGACGACGCCCACCCCGTCGCCGGTCAGAGAGGCAATCAGACCCGTGATGATGTCGCGGCTCGGCGCGTCGAGGCCGTTGAAGGGTTCGTCCATCATGACCAGCTCGGGCCGGGCGACGAGGGCACGCGCCACGAGGACTCGCTGGCGTTGCCCGCCGCTGAGCGTACCGAATCGATGGGAGGCGCGGTCGGAGAGGTTGACCCGCTCGAGGGCCTCCCCCACCCGACGCCGCATGTCAGCGGTGATGCGCCGACCCCACCCGGCCTCGGCAATGAGTCCCATGGTGACGACCTCGGACGCACTGACCGGGAAGGTCAGGTCCAGGTCGGCGCTCTGCGGGACCAGACCGATTCGCGAGGCGGCGACGCGCACGCTGCCCGACAGGAGCGAGCAGCCGCCGACAATGCCGCGCATGAGCGTGGTCTTGCCGCCGCCGTTGGGACCGACAAGCGCCAGGGCCTGGCCCTCATCCACGTCGAGGGTCAGGCCGGACAGCGCCGGGGTATTCCCATACCCCAGCGCCGCATCCTGAAAAGAAACGAGGTGAGACATCACTGACCCGCCAGCCGCTCGGGCAGCGCCGGGACGGTCCCTCCCCACGCATCGGTCAGCGTGCGCACATTGTGGATGATCGATCCCACGTAGGTGGCTCCGGCGCTCCCGTCGGGGCCGAGCGAGTCTCCGTAGAGCGCGTCGTCGCCCACGATAGGGGTCACGCCGGCACCGCGCGCAATCGCCTCGATGGACTTCGAATTGTTGGAGTTTTCAGCAAAGAGGGCGACCGCGCCCGAGTCCTTAACGGCCTGCACGGCGGATGCGATGTGGTCGGCCGTCGCGTCCTGCTGATCGTTGAAGTCGGTGAGAGCCGCGCCGATGAAGCGGATCCCGTAGTCAGCCGAGAAGTATCCAAAGGCGTCGTGGGAGGTGAACAGGACGCGCTGGCCTTCGGGCACAGTCTCGATCGACTCCGCCACCCACGCGTCGAGGGCACCCAGGTCCTCCAGGTACGAGGCCGTGGCCGCGTTGATCGAAGAGGCAGCGTCGGGCGCGGCGGCAGCGAGGCCTGCGCCGAGGTTACCAACCTGGATGCTGGCACGCACCGGCGAGGTCCACACGTGGGGGTCGAAGCGGAATTCGGGTTCCTCGCCCGCGTTTTCCGGAGGGAAAGGCCAGGGGGCGACCTCAACGCGCTCGTTGCCACGGTCAATCGTGTAGGGAGCCTGCGGGTCGGGGGCACCCGGCTTGTCGACGTCGGCGGCGGTCAGAACGCCGGAGGTGACGACCATGCGTCCGTGGAAGCCGGAGGAGGCAACCGCGTCGTCGAGAAAGTGCTCGAGGTCGACGCCGGACACGGCCATGACGTCTGCCTCGGCCAGGGCGGCGGTCTGAGCGGGAGTCATCTCATGCTCGTGCGCCGAGGCATTGGGGGCCAGCAGACAGGTTAGGCTCATCGTAAGGGCCGCACTGTCGGGGGCAGGGCCGACGTGGGATTGCTTGCCCGATGCGTCGGTTTTGTCCAGGGAAAGGTCGGTGGAAGCCGCCGCGATCTGGGTGACGTAGTCGCAGATCTGTGTGGTTGTGGCGACAATTTTAAGGCCGTGAGCCGAGGAGGCGGGGGCGCACGCCGCGAGGGGTACGAGTGCGAGGCCCAGGACGGCCACAGCCGCACGGCGAGCTGTTGAGAGGATCATCATAGCTCCTACGATATTTTCGGGTACCCGAAAATTATAGAATCATTCGAGAATAATTCTCAAGACTGTCGCAGTGCACATCCTCCCACACCCCTCAACAGGCGTGCAGGCAATTGTTCACGCCTTGGCGCAGACAGCTACACTCGGCAGTAATGGACACAACGAACGCACACCACGACACATCCGAGGACGCCGAGGCACCCGATACCCACGTCCAGACAGCCGACAACACGCAGGCAAGGGAAACAGCTTCCGTGCCCGCGGATTCGTCACCGACAGAGGACTCCCCTGCGGCGACCGTTGTCGCGGAGCCAGCCACGGCCTCGTCGACAACCGAGCCAAGCCCCTGGCGTGCCCGCCTCCACAGCCCCGCCGCCGGCTGGGCGACGACCGCGATCGCGACGATTGTCGCAGCACTCATCCGCCTGCCCGGCCTGAACAACGTCCGCACACTCGTTTTCGACGAGACCTACTACGTGAAGGACGCATGGTCCCTGCTCACGCTCGGCTACGAGGGCACGTGGCCCAACAACTACGACGCCTCCTTCGTCGCAGGCAACGTATCCGGGCTCTCCGCCGCGGGCGGCTACCCCGTCCACCCGCCCACCGGCAAGTGGATCATTGCGATCGGCATGAAGATATTCGGACAAACAGACCCCGTGGGATGGCGCATCACGACCGCAATCTGCGGCATCATCACCGTGTTTCTCCTCTGCCGGATCACGCAGAACCTGTTCCGCTCCCCCGCCCTTACCCTCCTCGCTGGGCTTTTCCTGGCAACCGACGGCATCGCCATCGTCATGAGCCGCACCTCTATCCTCGACGGCTTCCTCGCAATGTTCGCGCTTGCCGCCTTCTTCTGCTTCGTCAAAGACCAGCAGATGTCCCGACCGATGCTGGCGCACAGGCTCACCGCATGGGACGGCATTGGCGCTCCGTGCAGCGGATGGCACGACCTGGGTGAATTCCTGCGCGGACGCGACCGACGCGGCTTCATGGTCGGCCCCAATGCCGGCAGACGCCCCTGGTTGCTCGCTGCCGGCATCCTGTGCGGCCTCGCCTCCTCGGTCAAGTGGTCCGGAATCTACGTCCTGGCGTGCCTCGGCCTTTTCGTCGCAATTCGCGAGGTCACCTACCGCTGGCGACTCGGGCACCCCTCCCCCATCCGGGGCGCTCTCATCGCCGACGTCTGGTGGGCATTCATCCTGATGGTCCCCAGCGCGATCCTGACCTACATCGCCTCCTGGATCGGCTGGTTTATGCACCCCCAGGCACACGGGCACGGCCGTTCGGGCATTCCAGGCTTCGCCGGCGCACTCGCCGACCTATGGCTGTACCACAAGGAAATGTGGACGTTCCACACCGGCCTGACAACCCCGCACACCTACCAGTCCAATCCCTACATGTGGCTCACCCAGGTGCGCCCGACCTCCTTCCACTGGGCTAACGACGCGACGATTACCGGCTGCGCCTCCGGCAACTGCGCAACAAACGTCGTTGCCCTGGGCAACCCTCTACTCTGGTGGATCGGCATCGGAGCGTTGCTCGTCGTGATCGTGGCGACCCTGTGGTGTCGAAACTGGCGCTCGGGAGTCATTCTGGCAGGCTATCTCGCGCTGTACGCTCCGTGGCTTCTCTACGCGCACCGCACGATCTTCACCTTCTACACGGTCGCCTTCGTCCCCTTCGTAGCCCTCGCGGTCGCCTGGATGATCTCGCTGCTCGCCGGGTTCGTCACGGTGGATGGAGTCCCCGAGGCCGTTCTCCCGCCGCGTCACACGGTGATCACCGGACGCATCATGGCAGGGGTCCTCATCGTCGCGATCCTCGGATGCGCACTCTACTTCATGCCGCTGTGGCGCGCCGACGTCGTCGACTACGACTTCTGGCGGGCACACATGTGGTTGCCATCCTGGATCTGAATCCAGCGTACGAGAAACGGGTGGCTCGGCAGAAAAGCCGAGCCACCCGTTTCACTACATTCCTCAGCGGGAGAAGCATTCAGTGTCAGCATGAGAGCTAACCAGACCCTCACAGGCGCATCTTAGGCCAAGGAAGTCAGGATCTCGCGGATCTGAGCATTGAGCTCATCGGAGGGCTTGAAAACGCCGTCTTGGAAGTCAGAACCAAGGTTAATACCGACCTGCTGCTCACGAACGTCAGCTCCGAACGTCGCCACAATCTCGCGCAGGTGCTCGAGAGGCTTCACAGCACCGTACCAAGAGTATCCAACGAGGCCGACCGCCTTATCCTTGAGCGTCGCCGGGGGCAGGTAGTCGATTGCATTCTTCAGAACCGCAGAGACGGAGTGGTTGTACTCCGGGGTTACGAAAAGGACAGCATCCTGCGCCTCGATGTTCGTGCGCAGACGAACGGCCTCAGGCAGCTCAGGAGCCTGCATCGACGGGGGCATCTCCTCAGCAAAGAGCGGCAGATTATAGTCGCGCAGATCGAAGAAGACGGTCGCAACGCCGTCGACCTGACGGGCCTGCTCCTCGATCCAACGGACGACCTGCTCACCAGCGCGGCCGGGGCGTACGGAACCGAGAACGATAGCAACGGAAGTCATGATGTTTCCTTTCAAAGTCTTATTGAAACATCAACTACTATAAATGCACCGACGGTACTTGACAAGGAAAAACTCATATCGCTTAGGATACAGGTCCTACAGTGTCCCGACGCATTAAACCCTATCTTGCTGCCTGACGCCCTTCAACCGACATACAGCTGTATATAAAACTGTGGGGGCCTCGCGTGTTGGATGGTGTGGGCTGGTCGAATTGTGGGTGGGTGTGTGTGGGTCCTCTGTGTCTGGGTCTGGGTGTGTGAATAGGGAGCGGCCAGAAACCTTGAGGTTTCTGGCCGCTCCCGTTGGGTGTGTTGTGGCGGTGTCCTACTCTCCCACAACCTATCGGTTGCAGTACCATCGGCGCTGCCGGGCTTAGCTTCCAGGTTCGGAATGTGTGCTGGGCGTTTCCCCGGTGCTGTGACCACCACAAGACTTGGTGTTCAACACTGTTCCCCCCGTTCACTGTTTGTGTGTGGGGGGTGTGGGTTGATCGTGGTTCGTATAGTGGTTGCGGCAATAAGTTGTTCACTGTTGTTTTACCCGTCCCCTTGATTGGTTGGGGTTGTTGTTTAGTGTTGGCCCATTAGTACCAGTCGGCTCACGAGCACCTCGCGGTGCTTCCACCTCTGGCCTATCAACCCGCTCGTCTGGCGGGGGCCTCTCACCCCACAAGTGGGGCGTGGAAACCTCATCTTGGAGCAGGCTTCCCGCTTAGATGCTTTCAGCGGTTATCCCTTCCGAACGTAGCTAACCAGCCATGCACCTGGCGGTACAACTGGCACACCAGAGGTTCGTCCATCCCGGTCCTCTCGTACTAGGGACGGCCCTCCTCAAATTTCCTGCGCGCACAGAGGATAGGGACCGAACTGTCTCACGACGTTCTGAACCCAGCTCGCGTACCGCTTTAATGGGCGAACAGCCCAACCCTTGGGACCAACTCCAGCCCCAGGATGCGACGAGCCGACATCGAGGTGCCAAACCATGCCGTCGATATGGACTCTTGGGCAAGATCAGCCTGTTATCCCCGGGGTACCTTTTATCCGTTGAGCGACCACGCACCCACGTGCCATGGCCGGATCACTAGTTCCTGCTTTCGCACCTGCTCGACCCGTCGGTCTCACAGTCAAGCTCCCTTGTACACTTGCACTCGCCACCTGATTACCAACCAGGCTGAGGGAACCTTTGAGCGCCTCCGTTACATTTTAGGAGGCAACCGCCCCAGTTAAACTACCCACCAGGCACTGTCCCCAACCCGGATCACGGGCCAAGGTTAAGGTGACCGCTTAAACCAGAATGGTATTTCAACGACGACTCCACCACCGCTGGCGCGGCAGCTTCACAGTCTCCCACCTATCCTACACAAGTCCAAGCGAACACCAATACCAAGCTATAGTAAAGGTCCCGGGGTCTTTCCGTCCTTCTGCGCGAAACGAGCATCTTTACTCGTACTGCAATTTCACCGAGTTCGCGGTTGAGACAGCGGAGAAGTCGTTACGCCATTCGTGCAGGTCGGAACTTACCCGACAAGGAATTTCGCTACCTTAGGATGGTTATAGTTACCACCGCCGTTTACTGGGGCTTAAATTCACCGCTTCACACCCACAAAGAATGTTAACGGTTCCTCTTAACCTTCCAGCACCGGGCAGGCGTCAGTGCGTATACATCGCCTTACGGCTTCGCACGCACCTGTGTTTTTGATAAACAGTCGCTTCTCCCTATTCTCTGCGACCCCACAACCCCACCAACACGCAAAGCATTGGGAAGTCACGGGGTCCTCCTTATCCCGAAGTTACGGAGGAATTTTGCCGAGTTCCTTAACCACGATTCACTCGAACGCCTCGGTATACTCTACCTGACCACCTGAGTCGGTTTAGGGTACGGGCAGGTCATGCCCTCACGTCGAGGCTTTTCTCGGCAGCATAGGATCACCACAAGTCCACACACACGTGTGTCCCTCATCAGTCCTCACCCTAGTGCCCCCCGGATTTACCTAAAGGGCGGGCCACAACCTTAAATACGCACAACCATCGGCGCACTGCAGTTACCTGTCTGCGTCACCCCTGTTAACACGCTTGCCTACCATCACCGGGACCCCAAGACCCACACACAACCCCAATCCCGAAGGACCAGAGCGCGGCAGGCAAATTGGTTAGCACAATGACCTCAGCATGGGCGGTCACAACCTGGTACCAGAATATCAACTGGTTGTCCATCGACTACGCCTGTCGGCCTCGCCTTAGGACCCGACTAACCCAGGGCGGATAAACCTAGCCCTGGAACCCTTAGTCAATCGGCGCTGCGGATTCCCACCGCAGATTCGTTACTCATGCCTGCATTCTCACTCCCACACAATCCACCAGAAGTCACCTCCAGGCTTCACCTCATGCAGGACGCTCCCCTACCCAACAACACACCAACAACCAATAAAAGGCGCCAGCCATACGTGTTGCTGCCACAGCTTCGGCGGTACGCTTGAGCCCCGCTACATTGTCGGCGCAGAACCACTTGACCAGTGAGCTATTACGCACTCTTTCAAGGATGGCTGCTTCTAAGCCAACCTCCTGGTTGTCACCGCGACTCCACATCCTTTCCCACTTAGCGCACGCTTAGGGGCCTTAGCTGATGATCTGGGCTGTTTCCCTCTCGACTACGAAGCTTATCCCCCGCAGTCTCACTGCCACGCTACACCTAATGGCATTCGGAGTTTGGCTGACGTCAGTAACCCACAGGGCCCATCGGCCATCCAGTAGCTCTACCTCCACCAGGGACCACGCAACGCTGCACCTAAATGCATTTCGGGGAGAACCAGCTATCACGGAGTTTGATTGGCCTTTCACCCCTACCCACAGTTCATCCCCCAGGTTTTCAACCCTGGTGGGTTCGGTCCTCCACACAGTCTTACCTCTGCTTCAACCTGACCATGGGTAGATCACCCCGCTTCGGGTCTAGAACACGCGACACACGCCATCTTTCAGACTCGCTTTCGCTACGCATACCCCACACGGGTTAAGCACGCCACGTATCACTAACTCGCAGGCTCATTCTTCAAAAGGCACGCCATCACCCCACAAGGCTCTGACGGCTTACAGGCACACGGTTTCAGGTACTATTTCACTCCCCTCCCGGGGTACTTTTCACCATTCCCTCACGGTACTATGCACTATCGGTCATCAAGTAGTATTTAGGCTTACCAAGTGGTCTTGGCAGATTCACACGAGATTCCACGAGTCCCGCACTACTCGGGCACCACATCCACACACACCATCACCAGTCCACCTACACGACTCTCACGCTCTACGGTCAGCCATCCCAGACTGTTCAACTCCCAGCAACAACATGCGCGACCCCCCGGCAGAAGGATCCAACATGGCCCCACAACACCAAACACGCAACAGCCGCCGCCTCTCACACGCATCTGGTTTAGCCTCCTCCGCTTTCGCTCGCCACTACTCACGGAATATCTTCTCCTACGGGTACTAAGATGTTTCACTTCCCCGCGTTCCCCCCACCACCCTATACACGTTCAGATGATGGTAACCCAGCACAACCCAGGTTAGGTTCCCCCATTCGGACACCCTCGGATAATAACGCTCGCTCGCCAACTCCCCGAGGCATATCGCAGGCCGCAACGTCCTTCATCAGCTCTTGATGCCAAGGCATCCACCGAATGCCCAACAAAACTAAACAAAACACAAAAAACAGTACAGAACAAATATGCTCGCAACCACTATACAAATCACAAACAACCCACCACACACACCCACACCAACAACACAACACTGCCAGCAGGCCATGCGGGCAACCACCACAACAATGGCGGACGCCAACACGGTGTTGAACGTGAACCCGACAGTGTGCTCATCTGCATCAAACATTTATGCCCAACCCAAAACGCACCCACACCCACCACCCACAAACAGTGATGAACAAATGCAAGCACAAGAAAACAAAGCAACACACCCACAAAACGCAGACGCACCACTTGTTCCCCACAAAAACGGGCTCCCTAGAAAGGAGGTGATCCAGCCGCACCTTCCGGTACGGCTACCTTGTTACGACTTCGTCCCAATCGCCAATCCCACCTTCGACCACTCCCCCCACAAAAACGGTTAGGCCATGGGCTTCGGGTGTTACCAACTTTCGTGACGTGACGGGCGGTGTGTACAAGGCCCGAGAACGTATTCACCGCAGCATTGCTGATCTGCGATTACTAGCGACTCCACCTTCATGGGGTCGAGTTGCAGACCCCAATCCGAACTGAGACTGGCTTTAAGGGATTCGCTCCACCTCACAGTATCGCAACCCTCTGTACCAACCATTGTAGCATGCGTGAAGCCCAAGACATAAGGGGCATGATGATTTGACGTCATCCCCACCTTCCTCCGAGTTAACCCCGGCAGTCCCCCACGAGTCCCCACCATCACGTGCTGGCAACATAGGGCAAGGGTTGCGCTCGTTGCGGGACTTAACCCAACATCTCACGACACGAGCTGACGACAACCATGCACCACCTGCACACGACCAACCAAATGCCACCACATCTCTGCAGTGCCGCCGTGCATGTCAAGCCTTGGTAAGGTTCTTCGCGTTGCATCGAATTAATCCGCATGCTCCGCCGCTTGTGCGGGCCCCCGTCAATTCCTTTGAGTTTTAGCCTTGCGGCCGTACTCCCCAGGCGGGGCACTT